>JAJRXN010000293.1 GCA_024276295.1 Acidobacteriota bacterium | reverse complement strand
CGCTGCCCGGGCTTCCCGCGATGCCGGACGAAGTCCTGACGGACCGGTTCGAGAACCTCGGCGAACGGAGCTACGACATCGGCGTGGCGACGATCCCGCTCGGTGCGGCGCGGCTGGACGTGGTCGCGGGCGTCCCGCGGCGAGAGATCGAGGCCGCAGCACGCCGGTTCGAACTGCTGCTGCTGACGGTCGGCAGCGCCTCGCTGCTCGGCGTGCTGGCCGCCGTCGGCGGGTTTCTCGGCTTCCGCGCCCAGCGCGAACGCCTGATCGTCCAGCGCGACGCCGAACGGCGGCGCTCGGAAGGACTTTCCGACCGGCTCGGCCAGCTCACGGCGGTCGTCCACGACATCAAGGCCCCGGTCTCGGGAATCCAGCTCCGCTGCGAGGCGCTGCTCGACCGGGAGCCCGGGGACGCCCTGCGCGGAGCGCTCGACCGGATCGTCGAGACCTGCGAGCGGATCAACCACTACCTGGTCAACGTGCTGACCGCCGCCCGCGACGAAGACGGCCTGCTCGAGATCTCGCGTGCGCCGGTGCTGCTCGCCGGCCTGGTCGAGGAGGTCGCCGAGCGGCTCGATCCGCACGCGCAGCGGCACGGCATCACGCTGGTCCGCGAGGCCGAGGCGGAACTCGAGCCGGTGAGCGGGGATCACGCGCTGCTCGAACGGGCGCTGACCAACATCGCGGTCAACGCGATCGAGGCGACACCCGCCGGGGGAACGGTGACGCTGTTCGCACGGCGCGGACCGGGCACCGGGGAAGTGACCGTCGGCGTGCGCGACGACGGTCCCGGATTCGGCGAGATCGACCCCGCCGCCGTGTTCGCGCGCCCGCGGCCGGAGATCCGCGACGCCTCGCTGCGCTCGGGGTCGACCGGGCTCGGGCTGTACATCGTCGGTCGCATCGCCGCGGTCCACGGTGGTCGCGCGGCGGCGCGCAACCTCGCCCCGACCGGCGCCGAGGTCGTCGTGGTCCTGCCGTCGTCGTCCCGCGCCCGCGGCTGACCGGCTGCCGCGCGCACGGAGCTTCAGCGGCCGCCCTGCACGCGGCGCGAGAACGCGAGAATCGCCTCGAAGATCGCGTCGACCGCGTCGCCGTCGATGCCGAGCCGCTCGGCCCAGGCGCGGCGGGCGGCGCGGAGCTGCTCTTCGCGACGTGGATCGCGGACCGGGCCGCCGATCTCGTCCTTGGCCCGGCGGGCCCGGCGGGCGAGGGCCGCGCGGCGGGCGAGCAGCGCGACGATGTCCCGGTCGAGATCGTCGATCAGCTCCCGTACCTCGCGGAGCTGCGGCGAGCGGGCGCCGAGATCGGGGATCGCCAGGCCCTGCGGCGGCACGTCCCGCGGTCCGGGATCGACCGGCGACGGCCGATCCCGCCCCGCCGCGACCTCGAGTTCGTGGTCGACGTCGGCGAGCGCCTCGAGGAACCGCCGCCGGGTATCGCCCGCGAACGGGTTGTCGCGATGCAGAGTCAGCAGGAGATGACCGGCGTCGGCGCGGACCGCATCGACCGCCCGCGCGATCGCCCGGGCCGACGGGGGCGCCAGTTCCGGGTCGAAACGGAACCCGCCGTCGAGCACCCCCTTGGCGATGAAGTAGGCCAGGGCGTGGCTTTCGGCCATCAGCCGATCGTGCTCGGCGGGCGGGCGTTCGATCACCGCGCAGCCGAGATCCTCGAACAGCGCCCGCAGCCTGACCGCCGCCTCCGGATGCTGCGGGGCCGGACAGACGACGACGCGGAGCGGGCGCTCGCCGAGGGCGAGGCTGGTCGGCCCGAACAGCGGGTGGGCCCCGGCCCACGGCACGCGCGCGCCAAGCAGGCCGGTCATCGCCTCCATCGGGCCGCTCTTGACCGACCCGAGATCGGCGACGAGGTGCGACGGGGTCAGGAGCGGTTCCAGGGCCGTGAGCACGTCCCGCATCGCCGGAATCGGCACCGCGAGCAGGATCGTCGCCGCCCCCGCAGCCAGGTCGGCAAGACTGGCGACGCGCCGGCACGCCGGCACGTCCACGGCGGGGTCGAAGGCGAGGACCCGGCGACCGCTCTCCTCGAGCAGCTCGGCCAGCGCGGCGCCGAAGCGGCCGTGGCCGACGAGTCCCACCCGGCTGTGGCTCGCGGTCTCCATCGGGGGCAATCTATCGCCTGAAGCGATGCCTGGCCGCCCCCCGCGGCTTTACAGTGGCGAGCGGCGGCGGGTATCGTGCCCTGCGGGCCGGCGCTTCCGGCGGAGAGACCGCGATGCCGCTCACACCGCTGGACATCGAGTCACGGCGCTTCCGGCGCCAGCTCCTCGGCTACCGTCGCTCCGAGGTCGAGCAGTTCCTCGCCTCGGCGGCCGACGCGCTGTCCCAGGCGATCCTCGAGCGGGAGGAACTCGCGCGTCAGCTCAAGGCGACCCACGAGGAACTCGAGAACTTCCGCCAGCGCGAACGGACGCTGATCGAGGCGCTCTCCGCCGCGGAGCGGATCGCCGAGGAGCGCAAGCAGGCCGCCCAGAAGGACGCCGAGCGGATCATCGCCGATGCGCGGCGTCACGCCGAGCGGATCATCGCCAGCACCCGCGAGGAGGTGATCCGCGTCGAGCAGCAGATCATGCGCCTCAAGGCGGAGCGTGAGGGGTTCGAAAGCCGCCTGGCGGCGCTGCTCAACGAGCACCGGCGACTGATCGAGCTGCGCCGCCAGGAAGGTCGCGCCGCCGAGCCGGGCAGCCGCAGCACGCTGCCTCCGCCGCACCCCCTCGATCCCCCGCAGCGATGACCCCGCGACCTGCCGCCGACCTGCTGATCGTCGGCGCCTCGGAGCTGGTCACCTGTGCCGGCGCGGCGCCCGCCGCCGGGGCCGCCCAGGGCGACGCCGGGGTCGTCGAGCGCGGCGCGGTCGCCGCGCGGGAGGGCCGCATCGTCTGGGTCGGACCGGAGTCCCAGCTCGAGCGCTCGGTCGCGCCGCTCGGCTCGGCACGCCGGATCGACGTCGGCGGGCGCGCGGTGCTTCCGGCGCTCGTCGACTGCCACACGCACCTGGTCTGGGCCGGCGACCGCACGGGCGAGTTCGCCCGCCGGCTCGCCGGGGCGAGCTACGCGGAGATCGCCGCGGAAGGGGGCGGGATCCTCTCCACGGTCGAGGCGGTCCGCGCCGCTCCGCGCGAGCGGCTCGCGCGGGACGCCAGGGCGCGCATGGAGCGCATGGCGCGCTGGGGGACGACCGGCTTCGAGATCAAGAGCGGCTACGGACTGTCGACCGCCGCGGAACTCGAGCTGCTGCGCGCGGCGCGTGACGCCGCCGCCGGGACGCCCTGGCTCACGTCGCGGACGTTCCTCGGCGCACACACGCTGCCCCGCGAGGCCCGCGGTTCGGCCGCCGCCCGGGCGCGCTACGTCGACCTCGTGATCGAGGAGATGATCCCCGCGGTGGTCGACGAGCGGCTCGCCCGCTTCTGCGACGTGTTCATCGACGAGCACGCCTTCACGGTCGACGAGGCGCGGCGCGTGCTCGACGCGGGGCTGGCGGCGGGCCTGACACCGAAGGTTCACGCCGCGCAGCTCGCGCCCGATGCCGGCGTTCGACTCGCGGCGGAACTCGGCGCCGTCAGCGTCGATCACCTCGAGTTCGCGACCGACGACGATCTCGATGCGCTGGCGGAAGCCGGAGCGGTCGGGGTGCTGCTCCCGGGAGCGACGCTGTTCCTGCGCATGGAGCGGTTCGCCGACGGACGTCGCATGATCGCTCGCGGCGTGCCGGTCGCCGTGGCGACGGACGTCAATCCGGGCTCCTGCCCGAGCGAGTCGCTGCCGCTGATGATGCAGCTCGCCTGTCTGCGCTGCGGGCTGTCCGTCGACGAGGCGATCGTCGCCGCCACGAAGAACGCCGCCGTCGCCGCGGGCCTGGCGGACGACCTCGGCTCGATCGAGCCGGGAAAGCGTTGTCACCTGCTGGTGCTCGACGCCGCGAGCCGCACCGAGCTGCTCTACGCCCTCGGCTCGCTGCGGACGCACAGGGTGATCACCGGCGCGTCGTCGGCGGTGCCCCGAGGGGCGCCGATTTCGGATAGAGACGTTTTCATGTGAAATCGGCGGGGCAAGCCCGCTGCGGGCGACCAATACCGCGGCGCGGCACGACAGCGATGACGATACATCTGGCCACGTCACGGGCTCCGGCGTAGCTTCCCGGCGCGGCAGCCTCCGCGCGTCCCGGCCGCCGGGGGAGGATTCATGAACAGTCTCATGGACACACAGTCGTCCCGCTTCTCGCTTCTCGCTTCTCGCTTCTCGCTTCTCGCTTCTCGCTTCT
>JAJRXN010000292.1 GCA_024276295.1 Acidobacteriota bacterium | reverse complement strand
CGGGCGCGGTCCGGCGAGTGCGAGGACCACCAGCAGGCCGATCCCGGCGCCGAGCAGGAGGCGCACCGTGCGCGACGCTCCGAGCCGGGGGAGTCCGAGACCGGCCAGGACGGCGAGCGGAACGACCGCGGGGACGAGGGCCTTGACCGGGAACCGCAGTCCCAGCGCCGCCAGCGCGCCGTCCGGAAGCAGCGCAAGCGGCCCGAAGCGGCCGAGGGCGAGCAGCACCAGCACCCCGCCGGCCAGGGCGAGGGCCGTTGCGCGGCGCGTGCGCGCGCCGATCGCCGCCGCTGCCAGAGCCAGGGCCGGCAGGCCGGCGTAGATCCCTGCGAAGAGCGGTGTGCCCTTGACCGGCCACAGGCCGCGGGCCCAAGGAGCGACCTGTCCGCCGCCGGTTCCGCCGGCCCCGAGGGCGTTCGGCGCGATCAGTTCGATCAGGGCCAGCGGGTGCAGCGACCAGGCCAGAGCCCCCTCGCGCACGAAGCCCGCGGCGCGGACCGAGGCGCGCAGCCAGGCGAGCTGCGCGGCGAGCTGGGGCGCGGCGCAGAGCAGCCCGAGCGCGAGACCCGAAGCGGCCACCGCCACCGCGCGCGACCGACGCTCGCCGGACAGCGCCAGGGCCGTCGAGAACAGCGTCGCCGCGCCGAGGAGTACCGGTTCGCCGAGGGCGAACAGCGCCCACCACGCCGCGCCGAGGGCGGCGACGCGCGCCGCGGGGCTCCCCCGGCGTCCGGATCCGGAATCGGTCGCGGCGAGCTGTGCGACGAGCAGCCAGGGCAGCACGCCGTGCGGGAACGCCAGGTTCGGAAACGCCGTCGCCGAGACCGCCGGTCCGGCACCGGCCGCCAGCAGCCCCGCGAGCAGCGCACCCTCCGGCCGCGCTCCGAGCCGCCGGGCGAGCGCGAAGGTTCCCGTCGCGGTGAGCAGGGCATGCAGCAGCGTCAGCAGGGCGAGCGCGCGGGGAGCGTCGACCAGCGCGACGAGCACGGATGGCGGGTAGAGCACGCCGAGCGCCGGGTGGGCCAGCAGCGGGGTGCCGCCGCCGAGGCGGGGCGTCCAGAGCGGCATGCCTTCGTGCCACGCGGCGCCGACGATGCCGGCCAGCGGCTCGAACGTCGCGCCGACGTCCCCGGCGAACGGCACGCCACCGGCGAGCATGCCGGCGTGGATCGCCAGCACGGACAGCACGACCGCGACGAGGGCGATCGTCGGAGTCGGTTCGCGGTCCGAGGTGGCGGCGCGGACGGTCACGCCTCGAGTAGGCCGGACAACGCCCCGGGCCGTCAATCGGGGCGGGCGTGCGGAGCATCGACCGCAGGACGAGGGGGGGGGACTGACGTCCGGTCCTCCAGCGGTGTAGACGAGGATGAAGAGGTGACCATGGGGTGGGAGCCCGGGACCCGGGACGTGCGGGACGGTGGAATCGGCGAGCCGGAGCGGCGTGGTCCGAAGCCGTTCCGGCTCGCCGACGACATGACCACGCTCGCCCTGGCGGCGCGAGCGGGCGACGTCCGGGCGCGCGAGGGCCTCTGGGCCGCGGCCGGGCCCCGACTGCTGCGCCTCGCTCTGCTGCTTGGCGTGCGGCCCGAGGACGCGCCGGACCTGGTCCAGGAGTGCCTGCTCGCCGCGGACGGCGCACTCGTCCGGTTCGATGCCGAGCGCGCCTCGATCGGGACCTGGCTGTCGACGATCCTGGTGCGCCGGGTGCGCAACCACCGGCGGGGCGCCGCACGCAGACAGAGGTTCCTCGGCGTGCTCGCATGGCGCGTGCGCACGGCGCCGCATCGGAGTTCACCGCAGGAGCAGGTCGATGCCCGGCTGACGCTCGCAAGCCTCGTCGCGGGACTCACGCCCCAGCAGCGGGAGGTCGTCGCCCTGTACGAGACGGCCGGCCTGACGGCGGCGGAGACGGGAAGGGCGCTCGGGATCTCCGCCGGGGCGGTGCGCACGATCGCCTGGGAGGCGCGGCGGCGCCTGGGGCGACTCGTGCAGGAACAGGAGGAGGAGGCATGACCATGAACAGCGACGAGCGCGGTCTACGGGTTCTGTGGCGCGTCGCGGAGCACGTGGCGGCGGGTCTCGAGCGGCCGCATTCCCCCCATGCATGGCTCCGCGGGCGTCGCGCCGCGGCGGCGGTGGCGGCGGTGCTTGCTCTGGTGGCGGGTCTGGTCGTCGTCACGACACGGATGGCTCCCGATCAGGGTGTCGAGGTGCTCGTGCTCCGGATCCATGGGCGTGACGTCCCGGCCCGCGTCATGCGCCAGCCGGGTGCCGGCGCGACCGTGGTGCGTCCGATGCCTCGATCCGGCGCGAGGCTGGCCCTCGTGCCCGGAGGATCCCCATGATGATGGCGAGACGATCCCGCACCCTCGTACCGATCCTCGTCGCCGTGCTGCTCGTGCTGCCGGGATCGCCACACGGCCTGTCCGGATCGACGGATGGCGGAGGCGACCGATGGCGGACGACCTTCTACCACCTGCGGATCGTGCGCGTGACGGGCGCTCTCGTGGCTCCCGGCGCGGCCGTGACCTGGCTCAGCAAGGCGGCCCTGCCGGTCTTCCGGCCGGGGGCCGAGCCGTGGGGTACCGAGGAGCAGCTCCAGGCGATCGCGGAGGCTCTTGACGGGAGCCGGGCCTTCGCGGTCACCGGCTACGTGATCCGGACCGGCGCGGACGGGAGTGTCTCGTTTCGGGGACGCTTCTATCCGGGGCCGGCGGACGTCCGCTTCCAGCTCGATGCCGCGATCGAGGACCCGCTGTCCGGCTGGCGCCGCCACCGCGTCCGGCTCGTGCTCGTGGAGCCGCGGGAAGGTGGCACGAACGTGCCGCTGGCCGAGGCCGAGCTGCTCGTGGAGGACGAGCGCACGGTGGCGATCGCCATTCCCTCGCCGCTCGTCGGCGAGTGGATCGTGTTCACGCTGACGCCGGTCGACGAGAACGCGCGCACGGAGGCCGTGATCGAGGAACTCGACGGGATCCGGCTGGCGGGCGTCGGTGGTGTGGGAATGCCCCGGCTGATCCCGGGAACGCGGGTGCGCCCCGTCTACCCGGACGCCGCCCGGGGCGAGCGGCGCCAGGGAAAGGTGTTCCTGCGGGCGATCATCGACGAGGAGGGGCGCGTGCGCGCGCCGGTGATCCTCAAGGTCGGGCCCGGCGACGAGGACCTGGCCGCGGCGGCGATCGACGCGGTGCTCCAGTGGCGGTACGAGCCGGCAACGCTCGACGGCGTGCCGGTTCCGGTCTACATGGTCGTTACGGCGAACTTCTCGCTGGAGTGACGCGGGGCCGGCCCGGAGGTCAGCTGCGCCCGCCGTAACGGAGCGGAACGAGCCGGGCGCCGGCCAGCCGCGCCGCTTCGCGGCGGTCCGGCTTGGCGGGGCCGGTGCGGGGCATCTCGTCGAGCCAGGCGATCCGGCGCGGGCGGCGCGCCGGCCCGAGGCGTACGGCGATCGCCGCGGCCAGCGCGTGGTCGGCAGGCGGCGTGCCGGCCGGAACCAGCGCGGCGGCGACGATCTGCCCCCAGCGCGGGTCGTCGAGGCCGAAGACCAAGGCGTCGGCGATGCCGGGAACGTCGCGCAGGGCCGCCTCGATCTCGTCGGGCACGACCATCTCGCCGCCGGTGTTGATCCGGTCGTCGGCGCGGCCGTGGACGACCAGGCGCCCGTCCTGCGTGATCGAGCCGAGGTCGCCGGTGCGGAAGAACCCGTCGGCGGTGCGGGGCAGCGGTCCGCCGGGACGGTAGCCGGTCGCCAGCATCGGGCCGCGGACCTCGATCTCGCCGGCCCGGACGCGCAGCTCGACGCCGGCGAGCGCCCGCAGCCCCTCGTGCGGACGGTCCGGTCGTTCCGTGGCGACCTGCGAGCAGGTCTCGGTCATCCCGTAGGTCCGCAGCACCGGCACGCCTCGGGCCCGCGCGCGCGCCACCAGCGTCTCGGGCGCCGCCGCACCGCCGAGCAGCACCGCCCGCAGCGACGGAGGCGGGAACGCCCGCTCCGGCAGCTCGAGCAGCAGGTCGAGCATCGTCGGGACGAGCGAGAGCAGCGTCGCCCGGTGCCGCTCGAGGGCCCGCGCGGTGCGCTGCGGATCGAAGCGCCCGCAGACCAGCACCGGCCGGCGCGCGTGCAGACAGCGCAGGAGGATCGACAGACCGCCGACGTGCGACCACGGCAGCACGAGCGCCCACAGGTCGTCGTCACGCCAGCCGAGGTTGGCGGCGCTGGCCCGCGCCGAGGCGGCGCAGGCGGCGCGCGAGAGTTCGACGCCGCGCGGGCTGCCGGACGAGCCGGAGGTGGCGACGATCGCCAGCGGGCGTTCGTCGTCGGGCGGGGAAGGGGGCGGGGCTTCGCCTGAAGCGCCGGCGCCGGCCGGGCGTGGCGCGTCGAACGGGCCGCTCGCGGCAACGAAGTCCGCGCGCTCGCGGGTGCCGAGCCGGGGGTCGAGCGGGACGATCGTCACGCCGCGTGCGAGCCCGCCGTAGAACGCGAGCAGCGCGTCGCGGTGCGGGAGCGCCTCGACGGCCACCGGGAGCCGACCCGGCCGAAGCGCCGCCGGCGCCGCCGCGGCGAGTTCCCCGAAGCGGATCGTCGCCGTCTCCGGCCCGGCGAAGACGAGCGCCGGACGATCGCCGGCCTCCCGTCCCGCCTGCTGGGGGGCGAGGCTCACCGGTCGATCCCCAGATCGGCCGGGGCGAGACCGAGTCCCGGATCCGGGGAGCGGACGATCCAAGCCGCGCGGAGCTGCGGCAGCCGGACGCCGAACGCCCGGAGTGCGGGGCCCGCATCGAGCCCGCAGGGGCCCGGTGGCGTCTGGAGCGAGAGGGCCACCTCGCAGGCCATCGCATGACCGACCGGCCCGCTGTGCAGATGCGTGACGATCACTTCGAGCCCCTGTTCGGCGGCACGGCGCGCCAGGGCGCGCGTGATCCGCACGCCGCCGAGCGCCATCGGCTTGAGAACCACGGCCGCGATCGGCGCCTGGCGGAACGCCTCTTCCCGCGTGTCCGCAGACAGCAGGCTCTCGTCGGCCGCGATCGGCAGCGGCGGATCGCGCAGGCGGACGAGCTGCCGCGGGGGGACCGGCTGCTCGCAGAGTTCGGGGCCGCCGGACGTGGCGAGCATCCCGAGCCAGCTCCGCGCCTCGTCGAGGCTCCAGGCACCGTTGACGTCGACCCGCAGGCCGACGTCGAGCCCGATCTTCCCGCGCAGCACCTCGAGCCGGGCGCACAGCTCGACCGCTTCTCCGTCCGGCCCGAGCTTGGCCTTGAGCGTCCGGACGCCGCGGCCGACCGCAGCGAGCGCCGCGTCGGTCATCTCCCGCAGCGAGCTGGCCGGCAGGAGGGTGGCGACCGGGATCGATCGCCCGGCGGAACCCCGCGACGCGGCGAACAGCTCGTGGAACGGGATCTCCCGGCGCCGGGCCAGGAGGTCGCACAGGGCGGTCTCGGTGGCGGCGGCGCACGAGGCCGGCAGGCCGGCGGGATCGGGCAGCGCCGCCTCGAGCAGGGTCGTGGCGTCGTCTTCCGGCAGTTCCTGCCCCTCGAGGCGCGTGGCCAGCGCCCGGGCCGCCGCGACGGCGTCCTCGAGCCGGTCCGGAGAGAACCCGGGCAGGGGAGACAGCTCGCCGAGGCCGGTCCGGCCGGTTTCGTCCTCGAGCAGCAGCAGCGCGCCGCGTCGTTCGGTGGTGACGGTCCGTCCGCCGGGCACGCTGCGCTCGAGCGGCACCGCGAACGGGCGGAGGCTCGCCCGCGTGATCTTCACGTCATGCTCCCGGCGCCGACGGCGATGCCGAGCGCCAGCAGCCCAGCGTGAAGCACCATCACGCGCGCCGTGCCGGCCAGCGTGCGGTTGAGCGGCGCCCCTTCCGTCTCGCGGGCGAGGGCCGTCAGCTCGGCGAGCGCCATCGGCAATGTCAGTTCACAGAGCAGCGCCCACGGCGAGACGAGCCTGGCGGCGACCATCGTCACCGGCGTGCCGTAGGCGATCACCAGCAGGGCCGCGTACTCGAGCACGCCGGCTTCCCGCCCGAAGCGGACCGGAATCGTCCGGCGGCCGGCCCGGCGGTCGCTTTCGAGGTCCCGGACGTTGTTGACGACGAGAATCGCCGTGCCGAGGGCGCCGACGGCGAAGGCGGCGGGCCACGCCGCGGGCGGGATCTGCCGGGCCTGGACGAAGACGGTCCCGCAGACCGCCACGAAGCCGAAGAAAAGCATCACGAACAGGTCGCCGAGGCCGATGTACGCCAGCGGAAACGGTCCCGCGGTGTAGGCCAGCGCCGCGGCGATCGAGGCCAGCCCGATCACGACGACGGGCCAGCCGGCGATCGCGGTCAGGTACGCGCCGCAGGCCGTCGCGGCGAGAAACGCGAGCGCGGTGGCGCGGCGCATCTGGCGCGGAGTCAGCAGGCCGGCCTGCGTCACGCGCAGCGGGCCGAGCCTGTCCGGGCCGTCGGCGCCGCGCTCGAAGTCGAACACGTCGTTGGCGAGGTTCGAGCCGATCTGCAGCGTGACGGCACCGGCCAGTGCAGCCAGCGCCGCGGCCGGCCGGAAGCTCCCGGCGGCGTGGGCCAGGGCGCTGCCGACGAGGACCGGAGCGATCGCCGCGGAAAGCGTCTTCGGCCGGCAGGCGAGCAGCCAGACCCGTGTGCGGGAGATGCGCTCGTCGGCCATGACGTGCTCCCGGTCGGTCAGGGGAAACGGGGGAACTGCTTGAAGTCCGGCTTGCGCTTTTCGAGAAAGGCGCGCTTGCCTTCCTTCGCTTCCTCGCTGAGATAGAACAGCAGCGTGGCGTCACCCGCGAGCTGCTGCAGGCCCGCCTGGCCGTCGCAGTCGGCGTTCATCGCGGCCTTGAGCAGCCGGATCGCGGTCGGGCTGTTGGCGAGGATCTCGCGGCACCACTGCACGGTCTCCTCCTCGAGGCGCTCGAGGGGGACGACCGCGTTGACCAGCCCCATCGCCAGCGCCTCGTTCGCGTCGTACTGCCGGCAGAGGAACCAGATCTCGCGGGCCTTCTTCTGGCCGACGATCCGCGCGAGATAGCTCGATCCGTAACCGCCATCGAAGCTGCCGACCTTGGGGCCGGTCTGGCCGAACCGGGCGTTGTCGGCGGCGATCGTCAGGTCGCACACGACGTGGAGAACGTGGCCGCCGCCGATGGCGTAGCCGGCGACCATCGCGATCACCGGCT
>JAJRXN010000019.1 GCA_024276295.1 Acidobacteriota bacterium | reverse complement strand
CTCCTCCCTGACGGCCTGCTGTTCTTCCGCCGTGACCGGACCGGATGCGTCGCGTTCGGCGTTCCGCCCGCGACCGCCGAGGCCGCGCACGCGTTTCTCGAAACGGGGCAGGACCGACGCGCATCCGAGGCACCGCGGCCGTCGCCGCACGACACGCCGTCTGCCGCGCCGATCCGGTCGACCTGCGCCCGCCTCCCGCACGTCAGCGATCCCCGCGCCTGAGAGCGAGCAGCAGCGCGAGCACGAACAGCGTCGTCCAGGCCGGCCACGGCCCGCCGGTCGTCAGCACGATCGCCCCCGCGACGAGACACGCGGCGGCGATCACGCTCCCGCGCAGACCGGCGAGCGGATTCGCCGGCGGCCGGCGGGTGCTCTTTTCGAGCACGCGCAGACCTTCGGTGACCAGCAGCGGCGCCTTGACCATCGCGTCGAAGATCTCCGGGGCGACGCGCACCCCCTCGCGCACCAGCCGCAGCGGATTGAACTGCGTCAGGAACAGACGCCGGATGTGCGGTGTCGAGACCTCGATGACATCGAACCCGGGCAGCAGCAGGTGCCCGACCCCCTCGTACGTCACGAGCGCCTTGACCATCAGCACCATCTCGACCGGGAAGTACACGCGGAACTGCGCGCCCGCGGAGAGCGACTCGAGGATCATCCGGCCGATCGAATACTCGCGGAAGCTGGCGTGCAGCCGCCACCTCCGCGAGATCTCCTCCGCCTCGCGGCGAAAGCCGTGAGGGTCCGAACCCGGGCCGATCTCCGCGGCGTTCGCCAGGAACCGCGCCGCGTTTTCGGCGTCCCCCGACACCAGGCTGAAGTAGTAGTACAGCAGCAGGCGGCGCAGTTCCTCGTCGATCCGCCCGACCATCCCGAGGTCGATGAACCCGATTCGCAGCCGACCGGCCGACGGATCGCGCAGCACGACGAGGTTGCCGGGATGCAGATCGGCGTGGAAGAAGCCGTCCTGGTACAGCATCCGCAGAATCGCCGCCGCCCCCAGGTCGACCAGCCTCCGTCGCTCGGCCAGCGAGAGTTCCTCGGCCTCCGGCGCATCGGGCCGGAAGCCGTCGAAGAACTCCATGCACAGCACCCGCTCTCCACTGTACGCGCGGAAGATCTCCGGAAACACGATGTCCGGCTCGTCACGGAAGTTGGCCGCGAACGTCTCCGCGTTGTCGGCCTCGCGGCGCAGATCGACCTCGCGCAACGTGTAGTCGCAGAACTCGTCGATGATCCGCCGTGGCTGGAAGCGCGGCATGAAGAGCTGCAGCAGGCGACCGGACAGGCGCAGCAGCACCGCGTCGCGCTCGAGGATTTCCCGGATCCCCGGCTTGACGACCTTGACGATCACGCGCTTTCCCTCGCGCGTCACCGCCCGGTGCGCCTGGGCGATCGAGGCCGACCCGATCGGCTCCGGATCGATCTCCGAGAACATCTCCTCGACGGGGCGCCGGAGATCGTCGGCGATCACCTGCCGGATCACCGGGAACGGCACGGCCGGAAGCTGGTCGAGCAGGTTGGCCAGTTCGTTCGTGATCGTGCGCGGCAAGACATCCTCGCGCAGGCTCATGATCTGGCCGAGCTTGACGTAGGTCGGCCCCATGTCCTCGAGCCGCCGCCGAAGCTGGACCGGAAAGCGCTCGTTGCGATAGCTGCGGTCGACCAGCGGCCGGACGAAGAACGTGAACACCGCCAGAGCGCGGTACGTCCACCCGCGGTTCCTGCCCTCTTCCCGTCGGTGACGGACCCAGGCGATCGCCCCGCCGAGAACGAGGCCGAGCAGATGACGCTGGGTGACCAGGAAGCGCCGGACGATCCCCTGCCGCCGGGCGGCCCGGAGCGCCTCCTCGACGCTCGAGTCCTTCTTCCGCCGGGTACGCCTGTCAGCCGTCACCTTGCTCATCCCTTCCGCCGGCGACGCGGGAACCGTCTGCCCGCACCACCCGCCGGAACGTCGGATGATATCAGCGGTTGCGGCCGTACTCCTCGTGGCTCGAAACCCAGTCCAGCGAGGAGATCGCCGCACCGAGCGACAGCTCGCCGGCCAGCGCGACCCCCGCGATGATCTCCGCCAACTTGCGCACCTTTCCCTTGCCATAGCAGCCGAGCGCTTCGAGGCACTCGCGCTGGGTCGGCAGCCCCGTTCCGCCGCCGTAGGTCGCGGCGATCAGCGAAGGGATCGTCAGCGACATGTAGAAATCGCCCTCCGGCGTGATCTCGCCGTAGAAGATCCCCGCCGAACTCTCCGAGACGTTGGCCACGTCCTGGCCGGTGGCGATGAAGAT
>JAJRXN010000291.1 GCA_024276295.1 Acidobacteriota bacterium | reverse complement strand
GGCGCCCCTGTGGGGCGCCGATTCTGCATGGGAACGCCTCTATCGAGGATCGGCGGGGCCGTAGCGGCGCCCCTTGGGGCGCCGATTCTGCATGGGAACGCCTCTATCGAGGATCGGCGGGGCAAGCCCCGCCGCTACGGGCGCCGATTCTGCATGACAGGGTTCCAAGGCAGAATCGGCGGGGCAAGCCCCGCCGCTACGGGCCGGGAATGCGCATTGATTCCGTTGGCCGCCGGCTGCCGCATCGCGGCATGGCTGGCCATTTGTTCCCAGCATTTCCGTCAGATATCTTTTTCACATTTACCTCTTGACATCTTGGAGGGGGGGGCGGGTACGCTGGCAGCACCACGCTCGAGAAACGCTGCGATTCGGCGGACTTCGATCCCATTTCGGCAGCATCGTGGCTGCCCACCGCCGCGCGGTGATTCCGAGCCACGAACAAGGAGGCAATCTGCATCCAAGAAGGCCCCTCTCGGGCTCTCAGCACCGTGCTGAGCTAGCTCGACGAGGGCAACGGCTGGCGCCACCTCACGATGGCGACGGGCTGATCGTGCTGGTCGGCGCTTTTCCGGCGAGAATCTCGATCACCAAGGAATGGAAAGGATGAGCCATGAATCTGCATCGAGCCGGAAGTGCTCTGGCGCTCATGATCGGGCTCAGCGTGCTGGCAGCGCAGGCATCAGAAGTCGTCATTGAAGAATACAAGGAGATCTACGCGGACACCGTTACATACATGGACGACATCCTCACTATCACGTGGGGTGACGAGTACGAGATCCTCTCGGCAACGGTGGTCACCGGCTTCTGGAACAATGCTGCACCGATCCAGTCCGGAGTTCCAACGCCCTATGCGATCAACGTAGCAACAGGTGGCAAGGACGAGGACGTCGTGATCTACGGCACCGCCAAGACCGTTGCTACTGGCGAGGTGTTCAACTTCTTTACGTACGTCTGGGCGGCGGAATGTCGCTGGACGATCCCACCGACGCCTGCCAATGGCTGCAACCTGTTCGAAACACATGGCAGCTGTTCCCTCACGGAAACCGCGACATGCAATGACGGAGGTTCCGTGTCGGTTACGTGCAAAGGCGTCGGCGGGACTTGCAGCGGTGACAGTCGAGATGGGACAGGGGAACCGGGTAGCGGAGAGAACGACGGCAGCGCGACCTGTCAGGCAGCAACTACAAAGACCACCACTGGCCCGGGCAATGAAACGACCACGGAGACTATGACGACAAAGAAGACGAAGACATGCTCGTAGATTCCTGACCGACGCCCTGCCTGACGCAACGAGAGCGCGCGAGTCACGCTCGAAACGGTCGTGTAGATCCGCGGATACCGGAATCGGCGCCCCTTGGGGCGCCGATTCTGCATGACAGGGTTCCAAGGCAGGATCGGCGGGGCCGTAGCGGCGCCCCTGTGGGGCGCCGATTCTGCATGGGAACGCCTCTATCGAGGATCGGCGGGGCAAGCCCCGCCGCTACGGCGACGGCGATGACGCGATGCGGGGCGGCGGACCGAGGCGGGCCCGGCCCGTGCCCAGCACGCGCTCCGTGGCCGCGGCGAGCGCCAGCAGGCGCGCCTCGGAAAACGGCGTGCCGACGAACTGCAGGCCGACCGGCATCCCGGCCGCGTCGAGCCCCACGGGAAGCGTGATCGCGCAGAGCCCGAGGTAGCTCACGACGCTCGTGTTGCGCAGGGCGAGCAGGTTCTCCCGGACGTACGCCGCATCGTCGGCCACCGCCTCGACCGGCGGCGGCGTGTTCGGAACGGTGATGGTCGCCATCGCGTCGAGCCCGTCGAAGCGCCCGACGGCGCGCCGCTCGAGATCGTGCATCGCGCGGCGGCGGCCGAGGTACTCGACGGCGGAGATCCCCGCCCCCGCACGGATCCGCTCCGCGACCTTCGGGTCGAGCGTGTCGCGGAAGCCGGGCAGTTCGTGCTCGAGAAACTCCTCCATCTCGGCCGAGACCGGCCCGCCGCAGCGGAACAGCTCGCTCGCCGGCTCCGCCTCCGGCAGCGCGCGCATCTCGCGCGAGATCGCGCCCGCGCGTTCGAGTTCGCGAAGGGCCGTTTCGACCGCATCGCCGACGCCCGGCGCGAGATCGTCGTCGAAGAACGCCCCGGGAACCCCGATGCGGAAGCGCACCGTATCGGTTTCGAGGATCCGCCGCCGGAACGCAAGCGGATCGCCGGCCGCCGGATCGAGGGCCGCGAACGCGAACGCCACGTCGGCGACGTCGCGCGCCAGCACGCCCGCCGTGTCGAGCGTCGGGCTCAGCGGCACGATGCCGGCGGTCGACCAGCGCCCGGCGGTCGTCTTGAGTCCGACGCATCCGCACCATGCCGCGGGAATCCTGACCGATCCCGAGGTGTCGGTCCCGAGCGCGATCCTCACCATTCCGGTTGCGACCGACACGCCCGCCCCGGAACTCGATCCGCCCGGAACCCGCTCGACGCCGGCATCCCACGGATTGACCGGCGCCGGCCAGTGCGGGTTGGTGCCGAGACCGCCGAACGCGAACTGCACGGTATGCGTCTTGCCGAGACAGCAGGCGCCCTGGGCGACCAGCCGCGTAACCAGCGGGCCGGCCTTTTCGAACCGCTCCGGCAGCGGGCGCGGGCAGCCGGCATGGGTCCGGAAGCCGGGCACGCCGTAGAGGTCCTTGGCCGACCACGGAACGCCGGCCAGCAGCCCCGGATCCTCGCCCCGCGCGACCGACGCGTCCGTCGCCGCGGCCTCGC
>JAJRXN010000290.1 GCA_024276295.1 Acidobacteriota bacterium | reverse complement strand
GGAGATCTCGGTCAGCGAGGTTCTGACGGCGATCGGCGGCGAGCTGTTCGAATCCGAGCGCTGCACGGGATCGGAGGCGGTCGAGCCGTGCGTCCACGAGACGAGCTGCGGCCTGCGGCCGATCTGGGCCACTCTCGGCGAGCTGATGCACACGCTGCTGGCCTCGATCTCGCTGGCCGATCTCGTCGGAGACCACGAGCACCTGGCCCGGCGGCTGGCGGAGATCCGCGGGACGATCGGCGTGCCCGCCGACGCGGCGTGCCCCGCCGCAAGCCCGCGCATGCCGGTGGCATCTCCGAGGCACGAATCCGGCCGCTGAGGCCTGCGGCGGGTTTCCCGGCGGTTCCGACGTCGACCTCAGGGGCGACGGGAGCAACGAACGAATGAGCGACAGCGATACGCGCCACGTCGAACAGCTCGCGCAGCAGGACTACAAGTACGGCTTCGTGAGCGACATCGAGCAGGAACTGTTCTCGCCCGGCCTGAACGAGGACACGGTCCGCGCGATCTCGGCGAAAAAGGGCGAGCCGGAGTGGATGCTCGAGTGGCGCCTGCGAGCGTTCCGCCACTGGCGGACGATGGACGAGCCACACTGGCCGAAGGCGCATTACCCGCCGATCGACTACCAGTCGCTCGTCTACTTCGCGGCGCCGAAGTCGTCCGAGGATCGGCCGAAGAGCCTCGACGAGGTCGATCCCGAACTGCTCGCGATCTACGACAAGCTCGGCATTCCGCTCAAGGAGCAGGAACTGCTCGCCGGCGTGGCGGTGGACGCGGTTCTCGACAGCGTCTCGGTGGCGACCACGTTCCGCGAGAAGCTCGCGGAGCTGGGGATCATCTTCTGCTCGATGTCCGAGGCGATCCATGATCACCCGGACTTGGTACGCCGGTATCTCGGTTCGGTGGTTCCGTACACGGACAACTTCTTCGCCACGCTCAACTCGGCGGTGTTCTCGGACGGATCGTTCGTCTACGTGCCGAAGGGCGTGCGCTGCCCGATGGAACTCTCGACCTACTTCCGCATCAACGCCGCCAACACGGGGCAGTTCGAACGCACGCTGATCGTCGCCGACGAAGGGGCGTACGTCAGCTATCTCGAAGGTTGCACGGCGCCGATGCGCGACGAGAACCAGCTCCACGCCGCGGTCGTCGAACTGGTGGCGCTCGACGAGGCGACGATCAAGTACTCCACCGTCCAGAACTGGTATCCGGGCGATGCGGAGGGGCGCGGCGGGATCTACAACTTCGTCACCAAGCGCGGCAAGGTGCATCGCGCGGCCAAGATCTCGTGGACCCAGGTCGAGACCGGCTCCGCGATCACCTGGAAGTACCCGAGCTGCATCCTGCTCGGCGACGATGCCGTCGGCGAGTTCTACTCGGTGGCGCTGACCAGCAGGCACCAGCAGGCGGACACCGGGACCAAGATGATCCACATCGGCCGCAACACGCGCAGCACGATCATCTCCAAGGGGATTTCGGCCCTGAGCGGCCAGAACACGTACCGCGGGCTGGTCAAGATCGCCCGCAGTGCCGAAAACGCCCGCAACTTCTCGCAGTGCGACTCGATGCTGATCGGCGACCGCTGCGGGGCACACACCTTTCCCTACATCGACGTCGCCAATCCGACGGCGATCGTCGAGCACGAGGCGACGACGTCCAAGATCGGCGAAGACCAGATCTTCTACTGCCAGCAGCGGGGGATTCCGGTCGAGGATGCCGTGTCGATGATCGTCAACGGCTTCTGCAAGGAAGTATTCCAGGAACTGCCGATGGAGTTTGCCGTCGAGGCGCAGAAACTCCTCGGCATCAGCCTCGAGAACAGCGTCGGTTGAGCCGTGCGGTGCCGCCAGAGGTGAATGCGATGATGCTCGAGATCCGCGATCTGTACGCCGCGGTCGAAGGAAGCGAAATCCTCAAGGGAATCGACCTGGCGGTCGATGCCGGCGAGGTGCACGCGATCATGGGGCCCAACGGGTCGGGCAAGAGCACGCTGGCCCAAGTGCTGGCCGGACGCGAGCTGTTCGAGGTGACCCGTGGCGAGGTGCTGTTCGAGGGAGAGAGCCTGCTCGACAAGAGCCCCGAGGAGCGGGCGCAGCTCGGGATCTTCCTCGCCTTCCAGTACCCGGTGGAGATCCCGGGCGTCCAGAATCTCTATTTCCTGCGCACGGCGGTCAACGCCCAGCGCAGAGCGCGCGGCGAGGACGAACTCGACCCGGCCTCGTTCATGCGGCTGGTACGCGAGAAGGCCCGCCTGGTCGAGCTGGACGAGAAGCTGCTCAAGCGGGCCGTCAACGACGGATTCTCGGGCGGCGAGAAGAAGCGCAACGAGATCCTCCAGATGGCGGTGTTCGAACCGAAGCTGTGCATCCTCGACGAGACCGACTCCGGACTCGACATCGACGCGCTGCGCACCGTCGCCGACGGCGTCAACGCGCTGCGCAGCCCCGAGCGGGCGATGATCGTGGTCACGCATTACCAGCGCCTGCTCGACTACATCGAGCCGGACCGGGTGCACGTGCTCTCCGGCGGCCGGATCGTCCGCTCGGGCGGCAAGGAGTTGGCGCGCGAGCTGGAGAAGACCGGCTACGGCTGGATCGAGAACCGCACCGCGGGTGCCGGTTCGTGATGGGGAGGCGAAGGTGAGCGCGGCAGCCATCCCGGCGGATGCGGTCGGTCTGCTGGCGGGGCTCGTACGGAAGCTCGAGGCCGACGGGCCGGACTGGCATGCCGAACGGCGTGAACAGGCGGCGGCGTGCTTCGAGCGCCTCGGGCTGCCGGGGCCGAAGGTCGAGCACTGGCGCGAGACCGGCGTCTCGGCGCTCGCGGCCGAGGCGTGGACCGAGGTCGTCGAGACCGGCGAGGATGAGGGCGGTACCGGCTGGGGCGACCTCGGCCTGGCCAGGACGGCCGGCGGCGGAGAGCTGCTGGTCGCCGACGGGCTGTGGGCCGGCCCGCTCTCGGCGGCGCCGGAGAAGGTTGCCGCACTGGCGCTCAGGCATCTCGGCCATGTCGCGCCGGCCCGCAGCGAGCCGTTCGCGGCGCTCGGCGTGGCGGCGGCCGTCGATCCGCTGATCGTCCACGTCGCCGACGGCGCGAATCCGGCGCCCCTGCACGTCGTCCGTCACGCACCGGGGGCCGGGGAGCCGCAGGTCGTGGCCGCCCACCTGCTGGTGCTCGCCGGCCGGGACGCGCGTTGCACGATCGTCGAGACCCACACTGCAGGGAAGGGAGCCGCGCATCTCGGCATCCCGGTGACCGAGATCGTCGCCGGACACGGTGCGCGGGTCGTCCACACGTCCGTCGAGGCGCTGCCGGAGACGGCGTTCCACATCGCGACGCTCGGAATCGAGCAACTCGCCGCCAGTCGCGTCGTGCAGCACAACCTTATGCTCGGCGGCGCGCTGGCCCGCAGCGAGATCCATGCGCGCCTCGACGGTCCCGCTGCGGACTGCCGGCTCTACGGTCTTCTGCTCGCCCGCGGCGCGCAGCACCTCGACTGCCGGACCGTCGTCGATCACGCCGCCGCGGGGGCGACGAGCCACGAGGACTACAAGGCGATTCTCCGCGATCGCGCACAGACGGTCTTCGCGGGGCGGATCGTCGTGCGCGAAGGGGCGCAGAAGACCGACGCCCGGCAGCAGAACGACAATCTCGTGCTCTCGCGCGAGGCGCTGGCGCGGACCCGTCCGCAGCTCGAGATCTACGCCGACGACGTCAAGTGCGCCCACGGAGCGACCGTCGGCCGGCTCGACCGCGACGCGCAGTTCTATCTGCGGACCCGCGGCATCCCGCTCGCCGAGGCGCGTCGGATGCTGATCCGCGCCTTTGCCGCGGCGGTCGTCGGCACGATCCCGCACGGCCGGCTCCGCGAGCGCCTCGATGCGGAGATCGACGCGCGCATTCCCGGCGCCGAGGAGGAGACGCCGTGACGGACCAGCCGCGGACCCCGGACTCGAATACGCCGCAGGAACAGCCGGCGACCAGCCTCGAACAGCAGGTGATCGGCGCGCTGCGCACCATCTTCGATCCGGAGATTCCGGTCAACATCTACGATCTCGGCCTGATCTACGAGGTCGATGCCGACGAAGACGCCGGCACGGTCCGCATCAAGATGACGCTGACCTCGCCGGCCTGCCCGGTCGCGACCTCCCTGCCACCGGAGGTCCAGCGCCGCGTGCTCGAGATTCCCGGCGTACGCGATGCCGAAGTCGATGTCGTCTGGGATCCTCCGTGGACCAAGGACATGATTTCCGAGGAGATCAAGCTGCAGCTCGGCATCTTCTAGCTGCGGCCTTCGTCTGGGCTCGCGTGGAGGGGTGGCGGTCGATGGCCGGGAGCGGCTCGCGGTTTCACCGCTCGCAGTTCCCGCCCGGCCTGCTATGCTGCGCGCGGGGTCCCATGGACGGCTGCTACCAACAGAGGCTCTCCGGTGAGCGGCTGCGTCGCTGCTACGAGGTCGCCTCGCCGCGCATCCGCCGCTGTCTCGAGGCGGAACTCGAGTTCGTCCTGGAACGGATCACCGGAGCCGGCTGCGTTCTCGAACTGGGATGCGGCTACGGCCGCGTCCTCGAACGGCTGGCTCAGAAGGCGCGCTTCGTCGTCGGCATCGACAGCGCACAGGAGAGCCTGGCTCTGGCCCGCTCGTGCATCGCGGACCGTTCCCACATCGGTCTGGTCGAGATGAATGCCGGGACTCTCGGTTTCGCCGACTGGTGTTTCGGCGCGGTGGTCTGCATCCAGAACGGCATCTCCGCGTTCGAGGTCGATCGGCGGAAGCTGGTCGCCGACGCCGTGCGTGTCGTGCGGCCCGGTGGAGTGGCCCTCTTCTCGAGCTGGTCACCGCGGGCCTGGAAGCACCGGCTCGAGTGGTTCCGCGATCAGGTCCGGTGCGGACTGCTCGTCCCGATCGACGAGGAGGCCACCGGCGACGGCACGATCGCCTGTCGGGACGGCTTCCGGGCCGAGACCGTGGGGCCTGACGAGTTCCGGGCGCTGGCTTCCGGTCTGGACGTCGACGTCGAGATCACCGAGGTCGACGCCTCCAGCCTGTTCTGCGTGCTGCGCGTCCGGTGAGCAGGACCCGGCTCCCGCGCGCGGGGGCGCTCGCCTGGAACACGGCTCATCCGGCGACGCGGGCCTGTTCGACCAGCCAGTCCGGCATGTCGTGTTCGAGTTCCCAGACGATCGACATCGGACGCTCGCGCCCGAGTTCGTGTCGCCGGTAGCGGGCCGTGCCGAGAAAGGCGAACGGCGTTCCGAGACCGGCCGGGGTCTTCGGCTGGTCACGCACGAACAGCAGCACGGCGACGCCGCGCCGGGCGTGTTCGCGGTACAGCTTTCCATGCACGCTGTCGATCCGTGTGCGCCGCTGGCTCTGCCAGTGGAACAGCCGGTTCGACAGCGGGTAGTCCTCGTAGCGCGTCGTCTCGGTGAAGCCGGCGCCGCTCTTGTCCAGCGTGACGAACAGCAGCAGGCGCTGCCGGTCCCTGAGCCACACGACGCCCTCGCGCGAGGTCGCCGCCTGCGGTTCGCCGAGCGCCGGGAAGATCTCCGCCCGCGTGTACCTCGCGTGCAGGCACAGCGGCGCGTGGGGAGCGAGTTCTTCCCGCAGCCCGTCGGCCCGGTCGGCCAGCAGGGCGAGCAGTTCGTCGAGTTCCTCGACGAGCGGATCGTGGCGCCGCAGTTCCTGCAGCAGGCGCCGGCCATCCCGGCCGGGCGTCTTCTTCGACGCGCGGGTCAGGTGGGACCACAGCATCGTCTCCGTCGCCGCCGGGCTTGCCGGCGGTCCGTCGCGCAGCAGGCGGCGCCACGCCGCGACGCGGACCGGGTCGTCGACGTGCAGGAGGCGGAGCGGCAGCCCGTACCAGTCCGGCTCTCCGTCGCGCATTGCGGGAAGCGGCGCGCCGGCCTTCCGGCGCAGCGCCGTCCAGCAGCGCTCCCGCCCGGCGTACAGCTCGTCGAGGCCGATGCCCGCGGCGGCCAGGAAGCTCCCGAGATCGGGCCGCTCGCCACGCTCGAGCATGCCCCGGAGGTCGTCCTGCAGCGCCTGCCACAGGCTCCTGATGTTCTCCTCGATCACGCGCAGAACCGTCTTCTGGCTGCGCTCGTCGAGCACGATCGAGCAGCCCGGCGGCAGCCGCGGAAAGCCGGCCTTGATCTCCCGTTCCACCTGGCGCCGCGTGCCGCCGAGCAGCGCCTGGAACCGGCGGTCGATCCGGAACGAGCGATCCACGTTGCCGACGAAGTCGAGCACCGTCAGGCACGCCTTTCCCGGAGCGCGGCGCAGGCCGCGGCCGAACTGCTGGAGGAAAACCGTTACGCTGTCGGTCGGCCGGAGGAACAGCACCGTGTCGACGGACGGCAGATCGACTCCTTCGTTGAACAGGTCGACCGTGAACAGCACGTTGATCCGCCGCTGCTCGAGATCGCGGACGAGCCGGTCGCGCTCCTTCTGCGGGGTGCGGGAATGGATCACGCCGGCGGGGATTCCGGCTCCTCTTCCTGCGGCGTCGAACTGCTGCGCCATGAACTCCGCGTGCGCGATCGAGACGCAGAACCCCAGGGCCCGCATCGAGGCGGGGTCGTCGACGATGCGCGCCACGGCCTCGAGGATCCGTCTCGCCCGCGCGTGATTCCCGGTGAAGATGTCGTCGAGTTCGCGATCGACATGCCGCCGGCCGCGGGACCAGTCGATTCCCCGCAGTTCGGTTTCATCGTGCGTCACGAAGTAGTGGAACGGGCACAGGAGCTGGCGCTCGAGGGCGTCCCGCAGCCGGATCTCCGCGGCGATCCGGTCGTCGAACCACGGGAGGATGCTCTCCCCGTCCATCCGCTCCGGTGTGGCCGTCAGGCCGAGCAGCCAGCGGGGCCGGACGTGCGCGAGCAGGCGTTTCCAGGACGCGGCGGGGGCGTGGTGGCACTCGTCGACCACGACCAGCTCGTAGAACTCCGGATCGATCGAGGCCAGTCGCTCCGGTCCGAGCGACTGGATGCTGGCGAACACGTGCGTTCCCCGGACCGGCCGGTGTCCGGCGACGAGCAGCTCACCGAAGCCGCCATCCCGCAGCACCTGCCGGAACGTGTCCCGCGCCTGCTCGAGGATCTCCCGCCGGTGGGCGACGTAGAGCAGTCGCAGTTCGCGGCCTTCGGCCTCGCGGATGCGTTCGCGAAGCCGCTGCCAGTCCAGCGCGGCGACGAGCGTCTTGCCGGTGCCGGTGGCCGCGACGACCAGGTTGCGCGTGTGGCCGCGCCGGCGCTCGGCCTCGAGGCGGTCGAGGATCCGGGTCTGGAACGGGTAGGGGCGCACGTCGAGAAACACGCGCGTCGCGGCACTCTCGGGTCTGCCGGCGAGCCGGAGCGCCTCGCGCAGGCGGGGGCCGTCCCGCTCCGCGTCGAACCTCTCGAACTCGTCGCTCTCCCAGTACTGTTCGAACAGCGCCGCCATCCGTTCGACGATCAGCGGGCTGTCGAGAGACGAGAGCCGGACGTTCCACTCGAGCCCGTCGAGCAGCGCTGCGCTCGAGAGGTTCGACGATCCGAGCAGGGCCGTCGTCGCGCCGGAGTCGCGGTGGAAGATCCACGCCTTGGCGTGCAGGCGGGTCGAACCCGACTCCCAGGAGATGCGCACCTCGGCGCCCATGCGGTGCAGCTCGTGCAGGACGCTGGCGTCGGTCGCTCCCAGATAGGTCGTCGTGATCACACGCAGGCCGCCGGGGCGGCGTTCGAGCAGACGGCCGAACGCCTCGCGCAGCAGCCGGAACCCCGGCCACTTGAGAAACGCGACGATGACGTCGACCCGGTCGGCGGACGGCAGTTCGCTCTGGATCACGCAGTGCGTCGTCAGATCGCGCGACGCGTTGGCGAGCATCACGCTCTCGTCGAGCGGGATCCGCGGCGGGTCCGGTGCCTCGAGGTCCGCAAGGCCCCCGCGCGGACGCACCAGCGCTTCGAGCCGGCGTGGCGGCGGATCGAGCCGGTCGTCCGCGGTGACCGCGTCGTCGCCACGGGCCGCCAGTCCGGCGAGCAGCTCGTCGACCAGCCGCGCCATCCGGTCCGCCGGCGCGCGATCCCGGCCCGCCGGATGGTCGAGCACGGCCTCGGCGAGCCGCGCGAGATACGCCGCGAGCTGCCGGCGCGCCCTCGCGGGGTCGAGTTCCGCGAGCCGGCGCTCGTCGACCAGCCAGCCCTCGCGACGGAGGTGCCGCAGCCGGCGGGCCAGGGCCCGGCTGACGAGCAATGCGTGGAGTCCTTCGGCAGGAGCCACCGCCATCCCCCGCGCTCGCGGCATCCACAGACGACGCGGGCGCCAGGATAGGCGAGACCTCGCGGGTTCGGAAACCGGGGTCGGGGGGCGGGGGCAGACCGGACGAAAGAACTGGCGGAGAGGGTGGGATTCGAACCCACGGTAGGGGATGAACCCTACAACGGTTTAGCAAACCGTCCTCTTAAGCCACTCGAGCACCTCTCCGCATCCGGCCGGCAGGCCGCACCACGTCGTCCCGCCGCCGCGGAAAAATACCCCAAGGCCGGGGGCCTGTCACGGATGCGGCGTGACCGCCGGCCCCGCCGGATCCTCGTTGATCATCCGCACCGGCTGGCCGGTGCTCTGCAGGACGCTGCGCCACAGCGGGTGTTCCGGGTCCAGCTTGCGCCGCCGGTTGGCCACCGCCCGGATCGGAACGTGAACCTGCTGGCCGTGGACCCGGCCGACCATCAGCGCCGTCTTGCCGGCCATCGCGGCGTGGACCGCGTTCTGCCCGAGCTGCTGGCAGTAGATCGCATCCGAGGCCGTCGGCGGCGCCGAACGGATCATGTAGCTCGGGTCGATGTACTTGACGGTGACCGGCACGCCGTGCTCGGCGAAGTGCGCCACGATCCGTCCCCGGAGATAACGGCCGATGTCGCCGAGGACCGGGTTGCCGGAGGCGTCGCAGCCCCGACTGCCGTCTTCGTCGAGGTAGTGCTGTCCCGCTCCTTCGGCGACGACGACCACTGCGTGGTGCCGGCTGACGAGCCGCCGGTGCAGGCAGGCGAGGAAGCCGTGCGGGCCGTCGAGGTCGAACGGGACCTCCGGGATCAGCACGAAGTTGGCCTCGCCGCTGGCCAGGGCCGACTGGGCCGCGATGAACCCCGACTCGCGCCCCATCAGGCGGACCAGCCCGACTCCGTTGAGCGCTCCCTGCGCCTCGGCGTGGGCCGCGTCGACCGCCTGCCGTGCCAGCGACACCGCGGTGATCATGCCGAAGGTGGCGTCGACGAACGGGATGTCGTTGTCGATCGTCTTCGGCACGCCGACGACGGCGATCGCAAGCCCGCGGCGCGAGATCTCCTCCGAGATCGCCAAGGCGGCCTTCATCGTTCCGTCCCCGCCGATCATGAACAGCGTCGCGATCGCCTCCCGGTCGAGGAAATCGACGATTTCCTTGGCCGTGGGGCCGCCGCGCGACGAGCCGAGGAACGAGCCGCCCTCGCGATGCACGCTCCGCACGTCTTCCGGCTTCAGCGGCCGTGGCGGCGGGTGGGGTTCGACGAATCCCCTCAGGCCGTACCGGATGCCGACGATCTCGCGCACCCCGTAGTGCCAGTTGAGCGTCAGCACGATCGACCGCACGACGTCGTTGATTCCCGGACAGAGTCCGCCGGTGGTCACGATCGCGGCCCGGACCTCGCTGGGCCGGAAGTGCAGCCGGCTGCGCGGACCGGCCAGCTCGAGCGCCGCCGGCTCGTGCCCTGCGGTCAGTTCCTCGCGGATCGTCGCCAGGTCGAGGTCGAACAGGATCCGCTGCCCGTCGTCGACGAAATCGACGATGCCGTCGCCCGGCTGGCTGCCGAGCGCCATCGGCGACGCGTGGCGCGCCGGCCCCAGCGTCTCGATCGAGAAGTCGAGTTCGCCGCCCGTGTTGCCGCTCACCGTTCCTCCCCGGCCCGTATCCGGCCCCGGCGCTTCCAGCCGACGAAGGCCAGCAGGCGTTCGGCCCGCTCGCCGTCCCGACGCCAGGACGGCCACCGCGGATCGCAGATCGTGCAGCCGCCGGCCAGCTCGATCCGCTCCTCTCCAATCCCTAGCGCGCCGAGCCGGTCCTTCGCCACCCCCCGGAGATCGACGCGCACGTGGCCGGGGCGCGACGGGCGGACCCGCTCCGGGCGGGCACCGAGCCGCCCGGCGATCTCGACCGTCGTCTCGTAGCAGCAACGGGAGGCGGCCGGTCCGATCGCCGCCACGAGCGGCCCCCGGGCTCCCGCCGTCCTCAGGGCGGCTTCGGCCCGCTCGACGATCCCGGCCGCCAGGCCGCGCCAGCCGGCGTGGACCGCCACCGCGGCCTCGCCCCGCGGGTCGACGAGCAGCAACGGGACGCAGTCGGCCGTCACGACGCCGACGGGGGGCTCTCCGGGCCGGGTCAGCACGGCGTCGGCTTCCGGGGTGGCCCCTTTCGCCAGCTCGCCGACAGTGACGACCCGATCCCCGTGAACCTGCCGGGGGCGCCGGATTCCCGGCGGGCCCGTCCGGGCGTCGGGCACGAACCCGTGGACCAGTCCCGGTATGCCGGAGAGGAGCGGGCTTGAGAGCGTGCCTTGGTCCACCGGTGATCTCCCCGGTCCAGGGCGGGAGGGACCGGTCCGATGATGCTGCTCCCGTCCGGCCAGTCGAACAAGTGGCGAAAACCGGCGCTTGACCCCCATGCGGTCTGCCCGCAGAATCCTCCGTCTGTCTGTGGACCCGGTGCGCGCGGGGCGCGCCGGGAACGATCCGGGCTGGACAGCGTCGGAGACATCCCGTCCCGGGCTCGACCCCGGCCGCGCGGAGGTGCGGACGACCATGGCTCATCTCGTTGCGCAGCTTCTGCCGATCGCCCAGCAGGGCGGTGACCTGCGCCAGACCCTCGGTCAGGCGACGCCGATCATCTGGCTGGTCGCGTTCGCGGTCATCTTCTACTTTCTGCTGATCCGGCCCCAGCGCCAGCAGCAGAAGCGCCACGAGGCGATGCTCGCCGCGCTGCGGCCGGGCGACAAGGTCGTCACGCAGGGCGGCCTCGTCGGCACGATCACCAAGACCGACGAAGGGCCGAATGCGCTGCGTCTCAAGCTGGCGCCGGGCGTCGAGGTGACGGTGATGCGCAGTCACATCGCGACGCGTCTCGGGGAGGAAGGCCAGTGAAGCCTGTCTACTGGCGCGTGGGGATCATCCTCGTCGTGCTGGCGGTTTCGATCGTGATGATCTGGCCGCGCCACGAGGGGGAGTGGATCAACCTCAACCTCGGTCTCGATCTCAAGGGTGGCTCCCACCTGCTGATGGAGGTCGTCACGGACGACGCCGTCAAGGCGGAGTGCAACGTCTGGGCCACCCGCATCGCCAGCGAACTGCGCGACCAGGGCTATCCCGACGCGCGGGGCGAGGTGGTCGAACCCGGCGTGTTCCGCATCCTCGGTGTTCCGGCCGACCGGCTCGGTGAAGCGGCGGCGCTGGCCACCGATCGTCTTCCAGACTGGTCGGTGACGATCGAGGCCGACAGCCTGGTCGCCCGGATGCCCGACATGCAGATCGAGACGGTGCGCGATCAGGCCGTCGAGCAGGCGCTGGCGACGATCCGCAACCGGATCGACGCCTTCGGCGTCGCCGAGCCGCTGATCCAGCGCGTCGGTGGCAGGGGCGGCAACAGGATCCTGCTGCAGCTTCCCGGCGTCGAGGACCCGTCCCGCGTCAAGAACATCATCCAGACCCAGGCCCAGCTCGAGTTCCGGATGGCCTACTACGCTCCGGACGGCAGCGGGCCGTTCCGCGGCCTGACGCCGGAGGACGTGCTGGCGCAGTTCGGCGGGACGCTGCCGCCGGGAGTCGAGATCCTCCCGGTGATGGAAATGAACTCGGTGACCAAGGAAAAGGAAGTCGCCGAGTACATGGCGGTCGAAAAGGCGTCGATCGTCACCGGTTCCGACCTGACCGACGCGCGTCCCTCGCGGGACCAGTACGGCAAGGACGTCGTCAGCTTCCGGCTCGACGTCGCCGTGGCGACGCGGTTCGCGCGCCACACCCGCGAGAACGTCGGCAAGATCATGCCGATCGTTCTCGACGGCAAGATCGAGAGCGCCCCGGTGATCCAGGGCGAGATCGGCGCGCAGGGCCAGATCGAAGGCAACTTCAGCTGGGAAGAGGTGCAGGATCTCTCGCTCACGCTGCGGTCCGGCGCGCTGCCCGCCCGCGTGGTGACGATCGAGGAGCGCACCGTCGGACCGTCGCTGGGGCTCGACTCGATCCGCCAGGGGCTGAGGGCGAT
>JAJRXN010000289.1 GCA_024276295.1 Acidobacteriota bacterium | reverse complement strand
TGCGGGCCGCGGCACGCGGAGAGCCGGTCTGGCTCGTCCTCCCGCTCGACGCCCCGGTGCCCACGCCGCGGATCTCCCTCGGTGCGCGTCCGCACCTTGCCGACACGAGGCTGGCAGCGGTCGTCGACGTGACCACGCTCGCCGGCCGCGCGATGCTGCGGCTGCAGCTCTTGGCGGAAGCCCCGTGACGGTCCCTGGAAAACGCGTTGGTCGGGGCGGCCGGATTTGAACCGGCGACCACTCGCACCCCAAGCGAGTGCGCTACCAGGCTGCGCCACGCCCCGACATCCGGTCGACTCGTCACCCGCCGACCCGGCGGGCCGGGGATTCTAGCCCGAAAAGCCCTCTGCTGCCTGCCGCGGGCTCAGCCTCCGCGGCCCGCTCCCGCCTGATTCCCCTTGCTCCGGGCCGGCGGCGGCGCGCTCGTCTCGTCCCCTTCGCCTGCGCCTTGTGGGGAGGCCGGGTGCCGATCGCTCATCGCCATCAGCAGCTCGGCGAGGTCCGAGCCGAGCGACCGCACGGCGATGCCGAGTTCGGACAGTTCGGCGGCGGCGGCGGCCGACACGCGGCCGGCCTCCTGCTCGGCCTCGCCGAGCCGCGTGCGGAGCGCCCGGACGTCTCGGCGCGCCCGGCTCAGCGCCTCGCGCTGTGCTCCGAGTTCCTTCTCGCGGGACGCGAGTTCCCGGCGCAACTCGTCCGCCAGTGCCCGCTGCCGCTCGAGCTCCATCTCATGACGCCGTGCCTGTTCATCGAGAGCCGCCCGCGCCTCGGCCAGCGCGCGCTCGAGGGAGCGGACGCGCGCACGGAGCCGCGCCGCTCCGCCGTCCCGTGCTCCCTCTCCGGCCGCGGGCCGGGACTGCTCTTCCCCTTCGGGCTCCTGCGACTGCGCGGCGGCCGGGGCCGGGAACTTCTCCGCGAGGGCTTCCCGTGCCTCGTCGAGGTTCATCCGCCGGTCGACCAGCAGCCGGCGGATCTCGGTCGCAAGCGCCAGCGCCTCGGCCTCGTAGACCCGTCTGGGCCCTACCGACCGGCCGAGCTGCTCGAACTCGGTTTCCCAGAACTTGAGCTGGTACGGCTGGATGTCGAGCCGGGCACAGACCTGCTGCGGCCGCAGCGCATCGCCACGCGGTCTTCCCCGCGACCTGCCCGCACGTTCCGCCATCCGTCCCGATCTCCCGTCGACCCGCGGATTCTACCAGCCCCGGGGCCCGCCGTTGTCATTCGTGGGGGTGGGCCGCGGCCGCGCCCGGGACGGAACGGATCACCGGGAGGAATGCGTCGAGCAGCGCCTGCCGGATCTCGGGACCCGTCGCTCCCGACCGCCGCGCATGCTCGAGAACCTCCCGGGCCCTGGCGGCCTCGAGACGCTCGAGGACGGCGCGGATCTCCGGAATCAGCAGCGGGTTGCAGGAGAGCCGCGTCAGGCCGAGACCGACGAGTGCGATCGCTCCGAGGGGCTCGGAAGCCATCTCGCCGCACAGGCTGACCGGAATCCCGGCCTCGGCCCCCGCGCGGCACGTGCGGTCGATCAGTTCGAGCACGGCCGGATGCAGCGGATCGTACAGATGGGCCACGGCCGCGTTGGCACGGTCGACGGCAAGCGTGTACTGCACGAGATCGTTGGTCCCGATCGCGAAGAACTCCGCCTCCGCGGCCAGCGCGCGTGCCTCGAGCGCCGCAGCCGGAACCTCGATCATGCACCCGAGCGGCGGAACGGCGATTCTCCCCCCCTCGGCCCGCAGGCCTTCCGCCACCTCCTCGACGAACCGGCGCACCGCCCGCCATTCCTCGAGCGAGCAGATCATCGGCACGAGGATCTTCAGGTTGTCCCGCCCCGTGGCCGCACGCAGCAGACCCCGGAGCTGCGTGCGGAAGATCTCCGGTCGCTCAAGGCAGAAGCGCACGGCCCGCAGTCCCATCACCGGATTGGCCTCGCCGCCGCGCAGGACCTCGTGGAAGTACTTCTCTCCGCCGAGATCGAGGGTCCGGATCACGACGGTCCGTTCACCCGCCGCGTCGAGAATCGTCGTGTACGCCCGCTGATGATCGTCCTCGGTCGGCAGCCGCGGCGCCGTGGCCAGAAACAGGAACTCGGAGCGATAGAGCCCGATGCCTTCCGCGCCGACCCGCTGGCAGGTGTCCATCTCCTCCGGGAACTCGATGTTGGCCGCGACATGGACCGCGGTGCCATCGAGCGTCCGGACCGGGCCGGCGCCGCGCTTCCCGTCTCTGTCCGGCTCGAGCCGACGGAGCCGAGCGCGCTGCTCGCCATAAGTCCGCCGCGCCTCCTCGTGCGGCTCGAGGATCACCCGCCCCGCAACGCCGTCGACGATCAGCAGTTCGCCGTCCGCGATCGCCTCCGTCGCGCCGTCGACTCGCAGCACCGCAGGGATCTCCAGCGCGTTGGCCAGAATCGCGGTGTGTGACGTCCGGCTTCCACCCTCGGTCACGAAGCCGACGATATGTGGCTGGTGCAGCCACATCGCGTCCGACGGGCTCAGGGAGGGCGCCACGATGATCGTGTCCCGCTCGAGCGCGAGGTCGCGCTCCTCGTGCGGCGCATCCCCGGCGAGGATCCGTTGCAGGCGCTCGTGGACGTCCTCGATGTCGCCGCCCCGTTCGCGGAAGAAGGGGTCGTCGAGATTGCCGAACGCCGCGAGCAGATCGGAGACCGTGGAGGAGAGCGCCCACTCGGCGTTCATCTGCCGCTCGCGAATCAGGGCAATCGTCTTTCGGCCGAGCGAGCGGTCGTCGAGGATCGCCAGGTGCGCGTCGAAGATCCCCGCGTAGCGCTCGCCGACCGCGTGCTGGGCCCGCTCACGCAGACGGCCGATCTCGTCCCGCGCGCGCCGCCGCGCCATCAGGAAGCGCTTGACTTCGGCCCTGACCGCCGGATGCGGCACGCGGTAGCGCGGGACATCGCGCTCCCCGCGGCGGATGACCAGCGCCTCGCCCTCGGCCACGCCGAACGAGACGCCGATCCCCTCGAGCTCGCGCATCAGGCGTCCTCGCCGAAGCGGGAGATCACCAGTTCCGACAGCCCTTCGATCGCCTGCTGTTCATCGGGGCCCTCGACCAGCAGCTCGAGTTCGCTGCCTTGGGGCGCGGCGAGGGTCAGGATCCCCAGGATCGACTTGCCGTCGACGCTGACCTCTCCCCGCCGCAGCGTGACCTGCGCCCGATAGCCGCTCGCCAGCTCGACGAAGCGTGCTGCCGCCCGCGCATGGAGGCCCAGGCGATTCGAGATCCTGATCGTCCGCGAAATCAAGTCCCACCCTGCCCGCGGCCGGCCAGGATCTGTCCCGCGACGCTGATCGCACCGCGACCGCGCTCCGCGATCGTTCGTGCGGCCTGGTCGAGCGGCGTGCCGGCCGCCAGGTTGGTGAACTTGACGAGCATCGGCAGGTTGACGCCGGTGACGACCTCGACCCGCCCCGGCTCGAGAAATGTCAGGGCGAGGTTGGCTGGTGTCCCGCCGAACATGTCGGTAGCGATGATGACGCCGCCGCCGTCGTCGACCTGCTCGAGTCCCGCCGCGATCGCCCGACGCGCATCGTCGACATCCTGTTCCCATTCGATGGAGATTCCCGTCATCGGGAACTCGTGGGGCACGATCCGTCGCGCGGCGTCGACCAGCACCTCCGCCAGACGGCCGTGAGTGACGACAAGCAGCCCGATCATCGGCCACCCCGGTTGGCGTCCCGGTCGAGATCCCGATGGCGCACCGAACTCCGATACCCGCTCTTATCCAGAAAGCCCGCCAGTTCCTCCGCCACGGCCACCGATCGATGGCGGCCGCCGGTGCAACCGACGGCGAGCGAAAGGTAGCTCTTGCCTTCCCCGACGAAGCGAGGCATGACGAACGACAGCAGTCCCTTGAGATGGTCCATGAATGTCTCGTAGTCGGGAAGTCCGTGGAGGAACTCGACTACCTCCTCGTCACGACCGGACAGCCCTCGCAGCTCGGGCATGAAATAGGGGTTTCGCAGGAACCGCACGTCGAACAGCATGTCCGCCTCGCGCGGAATGCCGTATTTGAAACCGAAGGAGATCACCTCGCACTGCAGCGCCTGCTCGAGCCGTCCCCCTGCCACCGTCTCCTGGATCAGTCGCCGCAGGTCGTGGGGCGACATCCTGTCCGTGGAGATCACCCGGTCCGCCAGGGCGCGCAGCTCGGCGAGCAGCTCCCGCTCCCGCTCGAACGCGGCCTCGAGCCCCACGTCGCCGGAGCGCGAGAGCGGGTGGGGACGCCGGCTTTCCGAGAACCGCTGGATCAGGGTGCCTTCGCGCGCCTCGAGGAACACGACCGTCAGCCGGATGTCCGGATTGTCGCGCAGGCGCTCGATGACCCGCGGTGAGACGTCCTTGTGCCGCAGTTCCCGCACGTCGACCACGAACGCGCCGCTCGGCTCCTCCGGCTCGCCGCGATCGAGCAGTTCCACGAACGGTTCGATCAGCGCCACCGGCAGGTTGTCGACAGCGAAGTAGTCGAGGTCCTCGAGACTGCGCAGGGCGAGCGTCTTGCCTGATCCGGAGAGCCCGCTGATGACCACCAGATTCGTCACGTGCTCTTCCTCTGCCCCCCGCTCCGGGCCTCGATCCGCCGGGCCACGGCGCGTCGCAGCTCCCGCGCAGCGTTGATCCCGAGCCGCTGCAGCAGCTCTCTGCGCGCCGCGAGTTCGACGAGCGTAGCCGTGTTCCGTCCCG
>JAJRXN010000288.1 GCA_024276295.1 Acidobacteriota bacterium | reverse complement strand
TGCCCGCGGACGGGGCGAGAGTCGGCATCGTGCGAATCTACCTCTCCGGAAGGCGCCGGGCAGCCCCGGCTTCCGCGAACAGTGATGGACGCCGGCGGGCAGGCGCCTGTATAACCCGGTCCGTGCGGCACGAGGCCCCCGGTTGCGGGGCGCGGCCCGGAGCGAGCCGATGGCACGTGCTCTCGAACGAGTCCCGCTGGTCGCACTCGCCCTCGCGATCGTGACCGCGCCCATCGCCTGGGGCGGAACGCGACCGGCGGCACTGCTCGCGATCGCCCTGGTGCTCGGAATCGGGCTGGTCGTGCTGCTGGCCGGCTCCCGACCGTCGCCCGCTCCGTGGCGGGCCATCCCGCTGCTCGTACTCGCCACGCTGGTGCTTCCCGCCGTGCAACTCGTCCCGCTGCCCGATCCGCTGGTCGGCCTGCTCAGCCCGCGCCTGCTCGAGGAGGCGCGGGCCTCCCTCGCCGCCGGCGGGGAGGACCCCGCGCTGGCGGCTGCCGAGACGACGCTGATCGAGCGGGCCGGCGGGAAGCGCGCGACGCCCCGCGCCCGCCCGCTGTCGGTCGACCCCGACTCGACCCGCGCCGGCGGGTTGCGGCTGGCCCTCGGGATCGCCGCGTTCCTGCTCGCCGCAGGCTCCTGCGCCGACCGCCGCCAGCGGCGGCTCCTCTGCTTCGCGCTGGCCGGCACTGCGTTCTTCCAGGCGATCTTCGGGCTGGCCGATCATTTCGCCGGCCAGGCGCTGCTGCCGGCGTTCGATCGGCCGCACGACTACGGCCTTCCGAGCGGTACCTTCGTCAATCCGAACCACTTCGCGGCGCTGCTCTCGCTCGGACTGTTCGCCGCCGGCGCGCTGCTGGCGAGCCGGCGGCCGGCCCGGAGCGGCGAGGCACCGGTGCGCGCGACCGGGGCCGGGCGGGCGCGGCTGATCGTGTTCGGCACCGCGGGGGCGATCGTGCTGCTGGCGATGGTCTGGACCTCCTCGCGGGCCGGCCTCGCCGCGGCGGCGCTCGGCCTGGCAGTGCTGGCGGCGCGCGAACTCGTCGGGCGCCAGGAGCGGCTCCTGCGCAGCGGCGCGCTGCTGCTCGGCATCGTCGCCGCAACGCTGCTCGGGGCGGCCTTCTGGCTCCGCCCTCCACAGCCGCTGGTCGACGACCTGGGCACCCTCGACGTCTCCTGGTCGTGGCGGTTCGCGGTGTACCGGATGGCGGGCGGAGCGATGTTCCCGGCGTTCTGGAAGACGGGAAGCGGTGTCGGGACCTTCCCGCGGCTCGAGCCGCTGTTCCGTCCGGCGGCGATGGGCCGGCCGGCGGTACACGCCCACAGCGACTGGCTCGAGTGGCTCGTCGAGGGGGGCGTCCCCGGCGCGCTGCTGGCCCTGGCGTGGCTGGTGCTGATGGTGCTGGCCGTGCGCCATCTGCTGCGCGACGGGCCCGACCGTGCGGCGACGGCCTGGCTCGCGGCCGGCGGGCTGGCCCTGCTCGCCCACGCCGCGATCGACTTCCCGCTGCAGCTTCCGGGCGTGATGATCCCGGCCGCCGCGCTGGCCGGCGCCGTCCTGGCGCCGCTCGGACACGGCCCGCGGCGCACGGCCTCCGCCGCGCCGGGCAGCGCCGAGAGGTGGTTCGTCGTCGCGATCGGCGCGGGGCTGCTCGGCCTGGTCGGCTTCGGCGCCTGGCAGACGCTCGCCCTGCGTCCGGCACCCGACTCGCTGGACACCGGCCGCCGCCGTGCGGCCGCACGCCAGGTGATCGGCTCGATCGTCGCGCGCCTTCCGGAGGCGTCCTCTCCCGAGGTGCGGGACGCACTGGCCGGCCGCGCCGCGGAAGCGGTCCGCACGCTGCAGGCCCTCGCGGTGCGCGCTCCCCTGCGGGGGGAGATCCGCCTTTCGCAGCACGCGGGACTGAGGACCTTCGCAGCCCTCGAACTCATGGCCGGGCGGACGCTCCCCGAAGGATGGGACGCCCTCGGCCGGTACTACCTCGACCGCGCCGAACAGCTTGCGCCGACGAGCCGCGCGAGGCTGCGGCAGATCGTGCGCTACCGGCTCGCCGCCGGCGACCGCGACGAGGCGGCGCGAGTGGCGCGGCGCCTGCTCGAGATGGAGCCCGCCCAGGCCGAGATCGTCTATGCCACGCTGGCCCGGGAAGGCGCCGGCGATCTCGCCGGCCTGATGGCGGCCACCCCCAACCGGCCGGACAACGCGGTCCGGCTGGCCCGGCACCTGGTCTCCCGGAACGATCCGGCGGGAGCGCAGATCGTGCTCGAGCGGGCGCTCGCCCGGCACCCGCGGGACGCGGCGCTGACGATCGAACTCGCCTCCGTGCTCCGTCGGCGCGGACGGCACGACGCGGCGCTCGAACTGCTCGAGCGGCTCGAGGAACCCTCCGACCCGGCCCTCGCGCAGCGGGCGGCGGCCCTGCGGGCCTGGCTGCTGGCGCGCTCGGGGGGAGCCGACGCGCTCGAACGCCTCGACCTCGGGGCCGGGACCGGAACGGCGAAGGATCCGGCGAGCGCGTCGGAGGCGCGCGCCCGGGCGCGGCTGCTGGCGGACGAAGGACGGATCGACGACGCGGTCGCCGTGCTCGAGGCCGCGCTCGAACGACGCAGGCCTCCGCTGCTCGTCCGCGAACGCCTCGCGCTGCTGGTGGAACTCGCCCGGCTGTTCGAGCGCGAAGGGCGCTACCGCAAGGCACTCGAGACCTACCGCCGGGCCCAGGCGATCGACCCGGACGATCCCGCGGTCAGGCGCTTCCTCGAGCGCCTCGATCGTGCGCGCTGATGCCGGACGGCGTGGAGCGCCCGGCGAACGCGTCAGCCGGACTCCCCCGCCGCCCGGTCGACGACGTCGTCTTCCTCCTCGACCTGGCGCCGCGTCTTTCCGTAGTAGCCGCTCTTGTAGTGCCGGTAGCGGTAGTAGCTGCCCGAACGCTCCTCGCCCGCCTCGTCGTTGAGCACCACCCCGAGCATCGGCGCGTTGACCTTCGCCAGCGCGCTGCAGGCCTCGCGGACCGCGTCCTTCGGCGTGCGCAGCGCCCGCGCCACGAGGATCACTCCCTCGACCGCGGGCACGATGCTGTAGGCGTCGGCGAAGACCAGCGTCGGCGGCGTGTCGATGATCACGTACTCGGCCCCGTGATCCTCGACCAGGCTGCGCACGATCGCCCGGAGTCGCGCCGTGTCCAGCAGCGTCGCCGGATCGGGCGGACAGGGGCCGCCCGGAATGAGCAGCAGGTTGTCGTACCGCGTCTTGAACAGCACGTCCGCCACGTCGATGCCGGTGGCCAGCAGGTTGGCCATCCCGCGGTCCTTCGGCGCGCGGAACGCCCGGTGTAGTCGCGGATGGCGCAGGTCGGCGTCGATCAGCACGGTCCGGCTGCCGAATGCCGCCAGCGTCCGGCCGAGGTTGGCGCTGAACGTGCTCTTCCCCTCGCCCGGAAGCGCCGACGTGATCATCAGCGCCCGCGGCGGACGGCCGGGGTGCGAGAGCAGCAGCGACGAACGGATCGTGCGGAACGCCTCCTGGACGTTGTTCTGATTCGCCGCCACGACCGGCGAGAGGGCCCCCTTGCGGCGGGCGAACACGAGCCGCGGCCGCGGCGGGCCTTCGACCCGCGGCACGCTGCCGAGCAGCGGCAGCCCGGCGAGATCGCGGAGCTGATCGGCGGTGCGCACCTTGTTGTCGAGCGCCTCGGCGGCGAACGCCGCTCCGATGCCGAGGAACAGCCCCAGCAGCGCCGAGAGCGCGAGATCGAGCTTGTAGCGCGGGACGGCCGGCTCTTCCGGCGGAGTCGCCTCGGCGACGACGGAGACCTGCCGCTCGAGGACCGTGCGCATGTCCTTGGCGATGCCGACTTCCTCGCGCCGGGCGAGCAGCCGATCGAGTGCCTGGCGCTTCTGCTCGTACTCGCGATACAGCCGGTCGTAGTTCTGTGCCCGGCGCTGGAGCGCATTGGCCGCGGCCAGCTCGCTTTCGAACAGCTCCTCGAGCCGCTCTTCCTGCCGCCGAGCCAGGTCGCGCTCGGCGCGAGCGGCGTCGTAGGCCTCCTCGTACACCGACGCGGCCCGCTCCTGCAGCCGGCCGCGCGCCTCCTCGTACGCCCGCTCGAGTGAGCGCACCTCGGGCCAGTCCGGTCCGAAGCGCGTCTTGAGTTCGTCGAGCTGGCGCTCCATCGTGCCGAGATCCTCGCGGAGCCGAAGCACCTGGGCGTCGTTGCGCACCACGTCGATCGCCAGCGGCTCGGCGCCGGCGAACGCCTCGACCCGGGCCTCCGCCGCGGCGAGCGCGCGCTTGGCCGCGGTCAGCGCCTCGTCGAGGGCCTCGAGCCGGTCACGTCCCATCTCGTTGCCGCCGCGGGCGAGCACCGGGCCGAGCCGCTGGCGCTCGTCGACCAGCCGCTGCTCGAGTTCGAGCAGTTCGGCCTGGGCGTCCTCGATCCGCCGGTCGAGGAACTCGCTGGCGCCCCGCCGCGCGTCGGTGCCGCTCTCGACGAAGAAGTCGCGGTAGGCCCGCACGATCGCGTTGACCGCCTGGGCCGCGATCTCCGGGTCGGGATGCCGGAACGCGACGCGCACGACGCTGGACTTCTCGAGCGGCCGGACGTCGAGTTCGTCGCGGATCCTCTTGACGAGCGCCTTGTCGTCGGGCGGCTCCCACTCCGCGAGTTCGGTGTCGTCCTCGGGGCGCAGCGACGCCAGCAGCGTCTCGCGCAGTCCGTCGATGTCCAGCGCGCGGGCGACGACCGCCGGGTCGCGCATCAGCAGGAACTGCGTCTGGTAGAACCGTTCGGTCTCGAACGCGCTGATCGGGACGCGCACGACGTCCTCGCTGTCGAGCACCTTGGGCGTCGCCTTCTCGATGATCACGCGGGCCTGCGCATCGTAGAGCGGCGTCCGAAGAAAGGTGACGACACCGCCGACGAGCAGCACCTCGATCGCGATCGCGGCGACCAGCCAGCGCCGCTGCCAGAGCACCTTGCGAACGGTGTCGAGGTCCCACTCGGGGACGACGCGGCTCGCGTCCTGGGCCTGATCGGGGCTCGGCATGTCTTCCTCCGGTCCGGGGCTCGCGGCGTGGGTCTCGCCGGGGAGCAGCCTCGTGCGCCGTTGCGGAGGAACATAGCGCAGCCGCCGCCGCCGAATCAACGGCTGTCCGAAGAAACCCGGGGCCGTTCGATCAGGCCTCGACCTGCCTTTCGAACCAGGCGACCGTCCGCTGCAGCCCCGCGGCGAGGTCGACCGTCGGGTGATAGCCGAGCAGGCGCCCGGCCTTCGAGATGTCGGCCAGCGAGTGCTGGATGTCCCCCGGCCGCGGTGGCCGAAAGACCGGCTCGATCCGCCGCCCGATGACCTCGCCGATGGCGTCGACCAGGTCGAGCAGCGAGATCCGCTCGCCGCAGGCGATGTTGTAGAACTCGCCGCACGCCTCGGCCGGCGCCTCGGCGGCGAGCAGGTTGGCCCGGACGACGTTCTCGATGAAGGTGAAGTCACGGGTTTGCGAGCCGTCCCCGTTGACCGGCGCCGGCTCGCCGCGGAGCCTCGACGTGGTGAACTTGGGGATCACCGCCGCGTAGTCCGAGGCCGGGTCCTGACGCGGCCCGAAGACGTTGAAGTACCGCAGCGCCACGGTCTCGAGCCCGTAGAGCCGGTGGAACAGCACGCAGTACGTCTCGGCCGCCGCCTTGTCCAGCCCGTACGGCGAGATCGGCTCGCGCGGCATCGTCTCGACCTTCGGCAGCGTCGGCGACTCACCGTAGAGCGAGCTGGACGACGCGGCGACGAACCGGCGCACGCCGCGGTCCCGCGCCTCGAGCAGCAGGTGGAGCGTCCCGGTGACGTTGACCTTGTGCGACGAGAGCGGGTCGTCGACCGACCGGGCCACCGAAGGCAGTGCCGCCTGGTGGAACACGACCTCGACTCCCTCGACGGCGCGGGCGACCGTGTCGCGGTCCCTGACGTCGCCCTCGATCAGCGTGAACCGGCCGCCGCCCGCCCGCGCCCACTGCTCGACGTCGGCGAGGTTCTCGCGCCGCCCGGTGGCGAAATTGTCGAGCACGACGACGTCGTCGCCGCGGCCGAGCAGGGCCTCGACGAGGTTCGATCCGATGAATCCGGCTCCTCCGGTGACGAGGCAGCGCATGGGGTCCCTTCTCCCCGGACGGTCCGGCGCGGTCAGCGCCCGACCCCCCGATAGCGGATGCCGAGGGCGCGCATCCGTTGCGGTTCATACACGTTGCGCAGATCGACGACCACCGGCTGTGCCAGCAGATCGCGGACCCGCTCCATGTCGAGGTTGCGGAACTGGTTCCACTCGGTGCCGATCACGAGCGCGTCGGCCCCTTCGCAGGCCGCGTACTCGTCGTCGCACAGCTCGCCGGCGTAGCCGGCCGCGCGCGCGGCGGCGGCGGCCACCGGATCGTAGGCCCGCACCCGGGCCCCCTCCCCGGCCAGCAGTCCGGCGATCTTCAGCGGCGCGGATTCCCGGACGTCGTCGGTGTTCGGCTTGAACGCCAGCCCGAGCAGGGCGATCGTCCGCCCGTCGAGGCTGCCGCCGACCATCTCGCGGATCCGGGCGACCATCTTCGCCGGTCGCTCCTCGTTGACCTTCACCGCCGCCTCGACGAGCCGCAGCGACCGATCGTACTCCGCGGCGGTACCGAGGATCGCCAGCGTGTCCTTCGGAAAGCACGAACCGCCGTAGCCCGGACCGGGATGCAGGAACTTGGCCCCGATCCGCCGGTCGAGCCCCATCCCGCGCGCCACGTCGTGGACGTCGACGTCGAGCCGCTCGCACAGGTCGGCGATCTCGTTGATGTACGAGATCTTCACCGCGAGGAAGGCGTTCGAGGCGTACTTGACGAGTTCCGCGGCGCGCCGGCCGACCGACAGGATCGGCGTCTCGATCAGGTAGAGCGGCCGGTACAGGTCGCGCAGGATCGCCGCCGCCTGCTCGTCCTCGGTGCCGATCACGACCCGGTTCGGCCGCATGAAGTCCTCGATCGCCGCCCCTTCGCGCAGGAACTCCGGGTTGGAGGCCACGCTGAACGGATGCGCTCCGCCGGTGCGCTCGCGGACCAGCGCCTCGATCCGGTCGCCGGTGCCGACCGGGACGGTCGACTTGGTGACGATCACCTTGTAGCCGTCCATCGCGTCGGCGATCTGCTCGGCGACACGGAACACCGCGCTGACGTCGGCCCGCCCCCGCCGGTCCTGCGGCGTGCCGACCGCGATGAACAGCACGAGGTTCTCGCGGACCGCCTGCTCGAGGTCGGTCGTAAAGCGGAGCCGGCCC
>JAJRXN010000287.1 GCA_024276295.1 Acidobacteriota bacterium | reverse complement strand
GCGCTGGCCACGATCGCCGGGCCCGAGGCCGTCAAGGTGCTGATTTCGCTGCTGCCGAAGCCGGCGCCGCAGAAGGCGGAAAAGGGGCGCGCCCCCGCCCGACAGCGCCCGTCGGACCTGGTGCGAGCCGCCGCCGCCCGCGCCCTGGCACGCATCAAGGATCCGTCGGCAGTCCCGGCCCTGCGGGAGATCGTCTCGGATCCGGCAGTTCCGGTGAAGATCGGCGCCATGGAGGCGCTGATGCAGATGCGTGACCGGGAGGCCGTTCCGATGATCGCCCGGGAACTCTCTCACGCGGAACCGCGCGTCCGGCGCTTCGCGCTCCGCGCACTGCGGGTGATCGCCGACCCCGCGGCAGCGAAGGACGTGCGGCGCGTCCTCCGCGAGGAAAAGGACGAGAACGTCCGCGCCACCGCCGCGCTGACGCTCGCCGACATGCTCGGCACGAAGGCGATTCCCGATCTGCTGTCGCTCAAGGACGATCTTTCGCCCGCCGTGCGACTGGAAGCGGCAGGCGCCCTCGCCGGCCTGGGCCGGCCGGCCGCCGAGGCGCTCGCCGCGTTCCTCGCCGACACGAGTGCCGGCGTGAAGATGATGGCGATCGAGGGACTCGGACAGATCGGCGACAAGACCCAGGTTCCCGCGCTCAGCGCGCTCGCCGCCGACCGCAGCCGGGACAACACGCAGGTGCGCCTGAAGGTCGCCGAGGCTCTCGGCCGGATCGGGGGCGCGAGCGCCCTGACCGCGCTGATCCAGCTCGTCGACGACACGGAGCCCGCCGTCCGCGAGGAAGTGGCCCGCGCCCTGCGCGCGTTCGATCAGCCCGAGGCGACCGCGGCCCTCGACCGTCTGCTCAAGGATCCGGTGGCCAGCGTCCGGAATGCGGCCCGCCGCAGCGCGAACGGACGCCGCTAGAGACGGGCGAGGACTCCGTGGCGCAACGGGATCACGAGGCAGGCGGCGGCGCGCGGACGGAAGACCGCGCTTCCGGAGCCGGCGCGCGGGCAGGCCGGACGTGGAACGTCTCCGCGATCTTTCCGGACCAGGACGCGTGGCGACGCGAGTTCGATGCGCTGCGCGCCGAGATCGAGACGATCGAACCGGAGGCGGCCTGCCTGCCGGCCGACCCCGAGCATCTCGTGCGGATCCTCGGCCGGGTCTTCGACATCGACCGCCGGATGAATCTGCTTCATACCTATGCCTCGCTGCTCGCCGACGAGGACGTCTCCGCTCCCGCGCCGCGAGCGATGCGGCAGTCGGTCGAGGCGCTGGCGGCGGAGGTCTCGGCGCGGACGTCCTGGGTCGAGCCGGCGATCCTCGCGATTCCGCCGGACAAGCTCGCCGCGATGCTCGCCGCGGAGCCGCGCCTGTCTCCCTACCGGCGGTTCCTCGAACGACTCGAACGACGGCGCCCCCACGTCCTCGACCGCGCCCGCGAGGAGCTGCTCGGTCAGGCGACGCTGATCCGCGGCACGGGGGCGACGATCGCCGGCCTGCTGCGCGACGCCGAGCTTCCGTGGCCCGAGATCGAACTGTCCGACGGATCGCGGCTGCGGCTCGACCAGAACGGCTACGCGCGGGTACGCGTTCTCGCCTGCCGCGAGGACCGCGAGCGCGGATTCCACGCCTTCTACGACCGGCTTGGTGATTTCCGCGGCAGCCTCGGTGCCGCGATCTACGGCACGGTCAAGGAACACGTGTTCGAGGCCCGCGTCCGCCACTACCGGGACTCCCTCGAGGCCGCTCTCGACCCCAACGAGATTCCCTCCCGGCTCTACGAGATGCTGATCGAGGAGATCGAACACGCCATCCCCGCCCTGCATCGCTACTTCGCGTTGCGCCGGCGCTGCCTGGGCCTCGATCGGCTCGCCTATCACGACCTGCACGTTCCGCTCACGCCGTCGATCCGGATCGAGCCGGACTGGGACGAGGCGCGGGCGATCACCCTCGAAGCTCTGCAGCCGCTGGGCGCCGACTACGTCCGCCGGCTCGGCCAGGCTCTGGCCGGCGGCTGGGTCCACGTCGATCCGGCGCCGTCCAAGCGCAGCGGCGCGTACGTCAACTACGGCGCCTACGGCGTGCATCCCTACATGCTGCTCAATCACCAGGACGACTATCACAGCCTCTCGACCCTGGCCCACGAGAGCGGCCACCTGATGCACTCGCTGTTCTCGCAGGAGCACCAGCCGTACCCGACGGCGCACTACACGGTGTTCGTCGCCGAGGTCGCCTCGACGGTCAACGAGATCCTGCTCACCTGGCACCTGCTCGATCGGGCCGACAGCCCCGAGTCCCGGCTCGGGCTGCTCGGGCACATGCTCGACGGGATCCGCGGCACGGTCTTTCGCCAGACGCTGTTCGCGAAGTTCGAACTGGACCTCCACCGCCTCGTCGAGCGGGGCGAGGCGCTGACCGGCGACTCGCTGAGCCGGCACTATCTCGACCTCGTGCGCCGGTACCATGGCGCGGACCGCGACATCGTCGAGATCGACGAGCGCTACGCGGTGGAGTGGGCGTTCGTTCCGCACTTCCACTACAACTTCTACGTCTACCAGTACGCGACCAGCTTCATCGCCGCGATGGAGCTGGCCGACCGGCTCCGCGCCGGCGACGAGGCGACGCGGCGCGCTTACCGCCGCTTCCTGAGCCGCGGCTCGGCCGCCCCCCCCGTGGAGCTGCTGGCCGATGCCGGCGTGGACATGAGCCGACCGGAACCGATCCGCTCGACGATCGCCCGCATGGAGGCGATCATGGACTCCGTGGAGCAGCTGCTCGGCACCGGTTGATGGAGCCGGTGCGGTGGCGGCGGCGCCCAGCGGAAGGACACCGTGACCGAGCCTGGCGTGCCCCGTGCGGGCGGACCCTCGATCCTGTTCATCGTCGCGGCGACGATGCTCGTCGTCGCCGGGCTCAAGGCCGCCGCGCCGCTGCTCGTCCCGCTGGTTGCCTCGCTGTTCCTGGCGATCCTGGCCCTGCCCCTGCTGTCGTTCTTCAAGCGGACGGGATGTGCCAACCCGGTGGCGGTCGGCCTGACGATGCTGGCCGTGATCGCCGTCATCGCCGGCGCGTTCGTGCTCGTCGGCGGTTCGATCACGCAGTTCACCAACGCGCTGCCCCGATACCAGCGGGGGCTCGAGCAACTCGTGGCCCAGACGCTGGGCTGGCTCGAGAGCCACGGCGTCGAGACCGAGCGTGTCGTCCGGCCGGACATGATCCGGCCGGGAGCGGTCCTCGACATGGTCGGCTCGACGCTCCGGCGCGTAGCGCTGCTGCTGTCGAACCTGACCGTGATCCTGGTGACGACGCTGTTCCTGCTCGCCGAGGTGTCCCGCTTTCCGGAGAAGCTGGCCGCCGCCTTCGGCCCCCGTTCCCGAGCGGTGCAGCGGATGGACAAGATCCGCGGCGAGGTCCAGCGCTACCTGGCGACCAAGACGCTGATCTCGGCCCTGACCGGCGTGCTGGCCGGGTTGTGGTGCGCGATTCTCGGGGTGGACTTCCCGCTGCTGTGGGGCCTGCTGGCGTTCCTGCTCAACTACATCCCGACGCTCGGTTCGATCCTCGCCGGAATCCCGCCGGTCCTGCTGGCCCTGGTGCAGTACGGTCCCGGCCGCGCACTGCTCGTGCTGGCCGGCTACCTGGCCGTGAACCTGGTCCTCGGCAACCTGATCGAACCCGCCCTGATGGGCCGGCGGCTCGGGCTCAGCGCGCTGGTGGTCTTCTTCTCGCTGGTCTTCTGGGGCTGGGTCTGGGGCCCGCTCGGAATGCTGCTCTCGGTCCCCCTGACGATGATCGTCAAGATCATGCTCGAGAACGCCGAGGAGTTCCGCTGGCTCGCCGTGCTGCTCGATGCCCACCCGCCAGCCCAGCCGCCCGCCCCCGCGCCGGCCGCCTCGACCGACGAGCCGGTCGACTCCCGCGGCGCCGCCTGACGACGCTCCGTCTCAGGACCCGGGCGTGCCGAGCTGGTCGGCGAGCACCGCCAGCCCCTGCTCGAAGCGGATGTCCACCGGAACGCCCGCCCGCTCGACCCGCGCCAGATCCTCCTTCAGCGCCTCTCCGAGCCTGCCGTACCGCTCCTCGAGGGCGATCGCACCGTCACGGTCGCCGTCGCCCTGGATGATCAGCAGCCGCGATGCCAGGGCGTCGACGGCGCGGCCCATCGCCTCCGGATCGACGACCACCAGTCCCTGCTCGTCCCGCCCGAACGCCCCCGTCTCCTCGAAGAAACCGAAACGCACCAGGTTCGCCCGACCGTGGGCACTCGCGGCACCGAAGCGGATCGAGCGGAACACGCTCGCGATGAAGGTCACGTAGTAGTCCATCAGCTCCGCGTCGCCCAGCTCGTCGAGCGCGTGCAGCCGGCGCACGAGATACAGCCCCAGGACGTCGGCCTTGCCCTCCTCGATCGCGGCGTGCTGGTCGGCCAGGACCTCGTCGACCGGGCGGGCAGTCCCCAGGACGGTCTTGATCCCGAGCCCGTGAGCCACCTCGTGGAACATCGTGTTGGCGAAGAAGGCATCGAACGTCACGTGCCGGCGCTGGGACGGCGTGACGAGCAGGTCTGCGATCGGTACCACGATCGCATCGAACTTGGCCCGCATCGCGTTCTTGAGCTGCAGCCGCCGGCTTCCCTTCTCGAGCTGCACGACCTCGTCGTTGGGCAGGTTGATGGCGATCGTCTTCGCTCCGGCGTTGCAGTCGCCGGCGTAGTAGAGAGCGTCGTAGGCCCCGAGATCGGAGTCCGTGCCGGGCATCTCCCGCTTGTAGCGCTCCGGGACCGGCAGCCCGCGCTGCATCTTCGGGAGCAGCGCCGCATAGTGCGCCAGCCGCCGGCTCCATTCGAGGTCCTTGACCAGCACGTAGGCCTCGTAAGCCGCCTTGCAGCCGCAGACCCGCTCCTCATAGGTCTCGATCGGCCCGATCACCAGGTCGAGGACGTTGGTCTTCATGTCCATCCAGGCCGTGTCGCTGGCCTGGTAGTCGTCGTCGAGCAGCGCGCTGGCCCGAAGCTCGAGGTACCGGCGCAGCCCCGGATCCTCGGCCAGTTCCGCAGCCTCGCGCAGCCGGGCCGCCACCTGCTCGAGCTGCGGGCCGAACGCCTCGTGGTAGGGAACGGCCGTCAGTTCGCCGCCCTCGTCCCGCCGGCGCACCAGCGTGTACATGCTGCGCAGCGCCGCGGCCCGTTCCGCGTCGGCCCGCGCCAGCGCCTCGTCGAACGCCTGCTTGGTGATGTCCGCCGGAAAGAGGTTCGACCCGACAGGCTTGGGCCCGAACCCCGACAGGAACGGCTCGTTGTCCGCAAGCCGGTCCCACGGTCCGTAGTTCAGCTCCGCGTAGGCCCGCGCCGCCGAATCCTCGATCCGCGACAGCAGTTCCTCGCGATCACCGAACGCCTGACGCCAGAAGAGATCGTCCATCGTCTCGGCGGCCTCGATGAACAGCCGGATCATCTGCCGCTGCCGATCGGTCAGCGAGGACAGGTCGGCGGTCAGCCGGACCGTCGCGTAGCGCGCCAGCCGGGCTTCGACGTCGACCGTCGGCTCGATCGGTTCGCTCACCCTCCGCTCCGATGCCGGACCGCATCCAGCGAGTCCCGCGAGAACGGCCAGCGCCATCGAACCTGCCACACGGAGTCGCAATCCCACGGCATGCTCCTTGCTCCGCACCCTCGGTGCGGCTGTGCTGTCGGCATCATCATGCGGCCGGTCAGATCACGCCCAGAGTCCTGCCCACCCTGGTGAACGCCTCGACCGCACGCTCGAGGTTACCCGCCTCGTGTGCGGCGGAAACGTGGACGCGGATGCGCGCCTGCCCCTTCGGCACGACCGGGTACGAGAAACCGATCACGTAGATCCCTTCCTCGAGCAGCGCGTCGGCCATCTTCTGCGCGAGCCGGGCCTCGTAGAGCATGATCGGCACGATCGGGTGCCATCCCGGACGGATCTCGAATCCCGCCGCAGTCATCCGTCCGCGAAACCATTTCGTGCTCTGTTCGAGCCGGTCCCGCAGCTCGGTCGTCTCGGACAGACGGTCGAGGACGGCGATGGAGGCGCCGACGATCGCCGGCGCCAGCGAGTTGGAAAAGAGATAGGGACGGGACCGCTGCCGGAGCATCGCCACGACCTCGCGCGGTCCGGCGACGAAGCCTCCCGATGCGCCCCCGAGCGCCTTGCCGAACGTCCCGGTGATCACGTCGACGCGGTCGATCACGTCATGGTGCTCGTGCGTGCCGCGCCCGGTACGCCCGACGAACCCGGTCGCGTGGCAGTCGTCGATCATCACCATCGCGTCGTACTTTTCGGCCAGCGCGCAGATCTCCGGCAGCGGCGCCACGTCGCCGTCCATCGAGAACACGCCGTCGGTCGCGATCAGGCGGAAGCGGCACGAGCCCGCCTCGCGCAGCTTGCTCTCCAGGTCGTCAAGGTCACCGTGCTCGAAGATGAACCGCTTCGCCCGGCACAGCCGGATGCCGTCGATGATCGACGCGTGGTTCAGCTTGTCGGTGATGATCGCGTCTTCGGCGCCGAGCAGCGCCTCGAATACGCCGCCGTTGGCGTCGAAACAGGCGGCGTAGAGGATCGCATCCTCCTTGCCGACGAACCGCGCAAGCTTTTCTTCGAGTTCCTTGTGGATGTCCTGCGTGCCGCAGATGAAGCGCACGCTGCTCAGCCCGTAGCCGCGACGCTCGAGCGCCTGCCGGGCCGCCTCGACGAGCCAGGGCTGCCCCGACAGCCCGAGGTAGTTGTTGGCACAGAAGTTGAGGACCGGCCGGCCGTCGGCAAGACGGATCTCCGGTCCCTGCGGCCCCGTGATGACCCGCTCGTCCTTCCACAGGCCGGACTCGCGGATCGTGTTCAGCTCCCGCTCCAGATGCTCACGAAACTCACCGTACATCGGGCCTCCCGTCGCGCCGGCGTGGACCGGATCCGCGTCCGCCGCCGGAGGCGCGATTATAGGCCCGCGTCCCGGCTACTGGACGTACCCGAGCCCCCGCAGACGATCACGGGTCTCCTCGTCGAGTTCTCCGGTCGTCTCGCCGAGCGTCTGCCGGATCGCCGCCACACGCTCGAGGTGCGCGTCGAGCAGCCCGCGCAGGCGCCGGAGGTCGCACTGCCCCGTCCCCGCGAGATCGACCTTCTCCTGCGGATCCCGCGCCAGGTCGTAGCAGCGCTCCTCGGTGCCGTCGGCCCGCTCGCGCCGGATCAGCTTGAGCGACCCCGACCAGACCGCGTGGAGCGGCTCGCCGCCGTGCCCGATCGCCTCGGCGAACACCGGACGCTCCTCGTGGCGCGTCCCGGTCTCCCACAGCGGCCGCAGCGACGTTCCCGTGCCGAGTGCCGGCTCTCCGGCCACGAGGTCGAGTACCGTCGCCGCCACGTCGATCAGCGAGACGGTCTGCTCGACGGTCCGTCCTTCCGGCAGTGTGCCCGGCCACGAGCACACGAGCGGCACGTGGGTGACTTCCTCGAACAGCGTGTCCCCGTGATCGAACTGGCCGCGCTCGAAGAGTTCCTCGCCGTGATCCGAGGTGACGATCACCAGCGTCTGGCGTCGCAGCCCGGCCTCGCCGAGCCACCCGTCGAGGCGGGCCACCAGCGTGTCGGACCACGCGACCTGGCCGTCGTACAGGTCGCGGAACGTGACGATGTCCTCGGCGCTGGGTGGAAACAGCGGCCCGATGCGGAAGCGGTTGTACTCGGTGATCGGCACCCGGGCGGCCGGCCAGGCGAAGCCGATCCGCTCGCCCGCCGCCCAGCGCGTCCTGAAGCGCACCGGCGCGTGGTACGGCTGATGCGGCGCGTACGTGTGGACGAACAGGAAGAACGGGCCGGCGCTGCCGACCCGGCGCAGTTCCGCCAGGCTCGCGGCGAGCGTTCCGGGAAGCGAGCCGGCCGGGGCCGAGCGGTAGAGGTCGAACCCCTGATCGAAGCCGAACTTCGCGGAGACCCAGCCGTTTTCCGTCACGGCGAGCGTGTGATAGCCCCGTGCCGCCAGCGCCTCGGCCAGCATCGTCTCGGAGCCCGATCCGCGGAGCGCCAGCTTCCGGTCGGGATGCAGGTAGGCCCGCAGCTCGCCGAGATCGGGCATCACGCCGTGCGCCGCCGGGGTCAGCCCGGAAAACAGCGAATAGTGCGACGGAAGGGTCCAGTTCGAGGGGGCCTCGGCCCGTGCGAAGCGCACCCCGCGCGCCGCCAGCGCGGCCAGCGCAGGCGTCGTCTCGCGCGACGCGCCTCCGACGGACGTGCGGTCGGCCCGCAGCGTGTCGAGCGAGACGAGGATCACGTTGGGGCGCGGGTCCCGCGACCGCCGGGCCGGGTCGCCGAGCACGAACGGCTCGGAAAAGCGCGC
>JAJRXN010000286.1 GCA_024276295.1 Acidobacteriota bacterium | reverse complement strand
GCCGGTCACGCCCCAGGGGCCGATGCGGGAGGAAAAGTACCGGCTGGTCGTCGAGGGCCCGCCCAACTGGACCCACTTCCGCGAGTTCTGGCAGATGTTCGCCGACGAGGGCGCGGTCGTCGTGGCGTCGACCTACACCAAGGTCGGCGGGACGTACGACTTCGGCTTCCGGCACGACCCGGACGATCCGCTCGGCACGCTGGCCGACTACTGCGGCGGCTGCTACACCAACATCAACCTGCCGGGCCGGATCGACATGCTGATCCGGTACATCGAGGACTACCAGGCCGACGGCTTCGTGATCAACTCGGTCAAGTCCTGCAACTCGTTCTCGGCCGGCCAACTGATGATGCTGCGCGAGGTCGAGAAGCGGACCGGCGTGCCGGGGGCGTTCATCGAGTCCGACCTGGTCGATCCGCGCTACTTTTCGGCGGCCAACATCCGCAACCGCCTCGAGAGCTACCTGCAGATGATCGACGCCCGGCGCAGCGGGATTCCGGCATGAAGTGCGTGATCGGCATCGACCTCGGCTCGACGACCACCAAGGCCGTGCTGCTCGACGAAAAGGGCGAGATCCTCGGCCGGGGCATCACAAACTCGCGCTCGAACTACGACCTGGCGGCGGCGGTCGCCCGCAGCGAGGCCTACACCAGCGCCCGCTTCTCGCTGCTGACACGCAAGATGAAGCCGAGCACGTCGGCCTCGGCGCTCGAACGGCTCCAGCGCGCGTTCCGGCTCGAACAGCGGCTCCACCAGCTCGTGCGGCTGCGTGAACTCGTGCTCGAGGAGATCGAGGCGGGGTCCCTGGGCGACCTGCGGCCGGCGGCCCGCCGCGCGGTCGAGGAGATCTTCGAGCGGATCGAGCAGGAGGAACTCCAGCGATTCCGCGAGCTGAATCCTCCGCGGCGCTCGGCGTTCTTCCGCGACGCCGTCGGTTCCGCCTACACGCGGATCGCGGAGGAGATCGGCGATCCGGCCGGCGTCAGCTTCGACCATCTGGTCGGGCTCTACGACAAGTGCATCATCCGCGTCGAGAACGAACCGCTGGAACTCGGCTTCGCCGACCACATCACGGCGGCGCTGGCGCGGGTCGCCAACCGGGACGGCCTCGAAGACGCCGTCGCCGAAGCCGCGCGCGAGGACCTCGAGGAGGCGGCCAGCGTCGGCACCGGCTACGGCCGGGCGCGGCTGCCGTTTCCGAAGGAGCAGATCCGCTCGGAGATCCTCTGCCACGGTCTCGGGGCCCACGCGATGTTCCCAGGCACGCGGACCGTGCTCGACATCGGCGGGCAGGACACCAAGGCGATCCAGGTCGACGACCAGGGGATCGTCACCAGCTTCCAGATGAACGACCGCTGCGCCGCCGGCTGCGGGCGCTACCTCGGCTACATCGCCGACGAGATGAGCATCGGCCTGCACGAGCTGGGACCGCTGGCACAGAAGTCGACCCGCTGCGTGAAGATCAACTCGACCTGCACGGTCTTCGCCGGGGCCGAACTGCGCGAGCGACTGAGTCTCGGGGAGAAGCGCGAAGACATCCTCGCCGGCCTGCACCGGGCGATCATCCTGCGCGCGATGAGTCTGCTGGCGCGGTCCGGCGGCGTCGAGGACGAGTTCACGTTCACCGGCGGCGTGGCCAACAACCCGGCGGCGGTCGAGGCGCTGCGCCGGCTGGTCGAGGAGAACTACGGCGGGAAGACGCTCAACATCTCGCCGGACAGCATCTACACGGGGGCTCTCGGGGCGGCGCTGTTCGCCCACAGGATGGCGAGCTGATGTGCACTACGGCGGGAATCGACGTCGGCAGCGGCGTGGTCAAGGCGGTCGTGATGCGCTGTCCGAAGGACGGGGACGCCGAGCTGCTGGCCAGCGTCTCGGCCCGGATCCGGCGGCGCGAAGTGGCCCACGTCGTCGAGGAAGTCTGGAACGCCGCGGTCGGCCAGGCGCGGGTCTCGCGGGTCGACTATGTCGCGACGACCGGCGAGGGCGAGGAGATCGACTTTGCGACCGGACACTTCTACGGCATGACGACGCACGCCCGCGGGGCGCTGCACCTCGAACCGCGCGCGCGGGCGGTACTCGACGTCGGTGCGCTGCATTCCCGCGCGGTGGCGATGGATGCCCGCGGACGGGTGCTCGACTACAAGATGACCAGCCAGTGCGCATCCGGTTCGGGGCAGTTCCTCGAGAACATCGCGCGCTATCTCGGCGTCTCGCAGGCCGAGATCGGCCCGCTGTCGCTCGAGGCGACGAAGCCCGAGCGGGTCAGCTCGATCTGCGCCGTGCTGGCCGAGACCGACGTGATCAACATGGTCTCCCGGGGCATCCCGACGCCCGACATCCTGCGCGGGATCCATGAGAGCATGGCCGGCCGGTTCACGCGGCTGCTGCGGTCGCTGCACGTCGACGGGGTGGTCTTCGTCAGTGGCGGCCTGTCGTCGGACATCGGGCTGCTCGAGGCGCTGCGCGACGATCTGCGCCAGGCCGCGGGGCCGGACGAGGAGCCGTCGGAGGTGGTGACCCACCCCGATGCGATCTTTGCCGGCGCGATCGGCGCCGCGCTGTGGGGAGCCTTCCGGTACCGCAAGCTCGGCGGGGGAGACGTGGCATGGAGCGCGTAGAAGGATCCGTCGTCGTCCGGGCGCTGCGGATGGACGACTGCGACCGGCTGGTCCGGATGGATCTGGCGATCAGCGGCCGGCATCGCGGGACGTGGTACGAGGGCAAGCTGCGGCGCGCTCTCGAGGAGTCGGATGTCAGGATCTCGCTCGGTGCCGAGATCGACGGCCTGCTCGTCGGCGCCCTGCTCGGCTCGGTGCAGTACGGCGAGTTCGGCCAGCCCGACCCGGTGGCGATTCTCGACACGGTACTCGTCGACCCGGCGTGGTCCCGCCGGGGGGTCGCCTCGGCGATGCTCGAGCAGCTGGTGGTCAATCTTCGCGGGCTGCGGATTCCGCGGCTGCGCACCGAACTCGCGTGGGACGAGCTGGAACTGCTCGGTTTTTTCGGGCGGGCCGGATTCCGTCCGGTCCCGCGCCTCGTGCTCGAACTGGCCGTCGACTAGCCGACCGCCTGCTCACTCGGACGGACGGGCGAGCCCGATCGTTCCGCAGGCGGCGCGCCCGCCGGCATTGCCGGTCGGCTGGCCGCCGTCGTCCGGCTTCGCGTGGACGATCACGGCGCGGCCGATGACCGGGTTCTTCACGCCGGCGATCGAGACGTTGCCGACCGTCAGCGCGAGCGTCGCCCGACCCGCATCGTCGGCCTGCAGGTTGCCGAGATCGCCCGCATGGCGCTCGGCGGCCGGCGGCAGGCCGTGCGGCCGGTTTTCCGGGTTGTAGTGTCCGCCGGCGCTCTTGCCGTGCAGGTCGGTGCAGTCGCCGAACTCGTGGATATGGATCGCGTGCTGCTGGCCGGGGACGAGCCCTTCGAACGTCCCTTCGATCGCCACGGTGCCGTCGTCGTTCCCGTGGAAGCGGACGACGCCTCGGACGGACGACCCCTCGGTGGGTGCCAGCACGGCCACCGCGTCGTGCACGTCCTTCCACATCCCGGCGTGTTCGGGCGCCGCCGCCGGGCCGGAGGCCGGCGCCTCGGCGGAGGGGGCACACGAGACGAGCAGCAGGCCGGCCAGGCCGGCGAGAGCGATCGAGACGAGCAAGCGCATTCGGTGGACCTCCTGTCTGGCGGCCGGCCGCCGGCGAATCGCGGGGACGGCGGTCCGGCCGGCTTCGATGGTACACCGTGGCGGGCTACCTGCCGCTGAGCCGGTCGAGGGCCGGCCGCGCCTCGGGAGGAAGCAGGGGGGCCAGGGCCGCGCGGCTGATCTCGCGCACCCGGCGCTCTTCTTCGAGCATCTCGTCCCCCTCGAGATCGAACGGCACCCGCTGGGACGCGAACCGCACCAGATGGACGAGTTCATGGGCCAGGGTGCCGGCGAGGACCGGGAGCAGGCCGAGTTCCTCGCCGAGAGCCAGGATCTCGTCGTCCCGGAGCACGATCCGGTAGAGCGGGGGATGGGACCGGTCGCCCCTCTCGACGAGGACGATCTGGGCCAGCGCCCCCGGATGGAACGGAAGCTCCGGGTGGCCTGCGGACGAGCCCAGAGCGTAGCGGAACCTGGTCGACCACTCCCGGGGGCTGATCGCGTAGTAGCGTGCGACGGCCCGCTCCGCGAGTTCCAGGGCCTCGTCGAGGATGCCGAGGTACCGCGGATCGTGTAACTTGTCTCCGTCCCGCGTCATCTCCGGACCGCCTTCCGTGCGGGGCCGCATTGACCCGCCGCGGACGCGATCTGATGGACGGGGCGCACCACCGGCCACCGCGCCGGGCAAATCGTTTCGGAGCGACAGCCATGCCGATCTACGAGTACCGCTGCAGCGAGTGTGGGCACGAGTTCGAGAAGATCCAGAAGGTCTCGGACCGCGCGGTCAGGACCTGCCCGGTCTGCAAGGGGCGGGTCGAACGGCTGATCTCCGTCTCCAGCTTCACGCTCAAGGGGGGCGGCTGGTACGCCGAGGGCTACACGCGCTCGTCCGGCTCGTCGAAGAAGTCATCCTCGAGCGGTTCGTCGTCTTCGTCCTCGGGCGCTTCGGGCGGCAAGTCGGACTGACCTTCCCGGCCGTTGCCGGTCGGTCCCCGGCTCTGTAACATCTTCATGGGATGCATTTTCGTCCCCCGGAAGATGCAGTGATGACACCATGGCCGGCCGAAGCGACGGCCTTTCAGATAGACGACGTGACGGAGGACTTCGGCGGAAACCCCGCGGATCCACGGCCTTCGTCGCGTCCTGCCGCACCTGTGCGCGTGAGGTGTCCTCGCTGACCTTCCGAGCGCGTCCCGG
>JAJRXN010000285.1 GCA_024276295.1 Acidobacteriota bacterium | reverse complement strand
TCGCGATCACCGGCCAGCGTGTCCGCCGGAACGCCGGCGGCGACCGACAGCAGCCGGCTCGGCGTGACGCCGCCCGGCGCCGCACCACCGAGGAACCGGCGCAGGCCGCGCTCGAGCGTCGGGCTGAGAGTGATCATCGGTACGGCTCGTCCGGGGCGAGACTACCGCAGACACCGGATGCGGGCCGCCGCGTCACGAAGGCGCGACGTAGAGATCCGGAAACGGATCGACGCCCGGAGTCAGCGCGTAGGGCGAAAAGTCCGTCACGCCCTCTTCACGCAGCAGATCCTCGTCGAGCCACATCCCGCCGGTCGCGGCCGCGGGATCGCGCTGCAGCAGCGCGTGGGCCGCGTCGGCGACGATCTCGGGCCGGCGCGACCGCTCGAGGATCTCCTTCGGGAAATGGACCGAGATCGCCGCCGTGGCGATCGTCGTCTTCGGCCACAGGCTGTTGACGGCGATCCTCTGCTCGCGGAACTCCTCGGCGAGCCCGATGGTCAGCAGGCTCATGCCGTACTTGGAGATCGTGTAGGCCGCGTGGCCCGCCAGCCAGCGCGGCTCGAGCGAGATCGGGGGCGACATGTTCAGCACATGGGCGTGGTCGGACTTCTCGAGCCACGGCAGCGCGGCACGGGTCACCGCGTAGGCCGCGCGGACGTTGATCGCGATCATCAGGTCGAAACGCCGGACCGGGGTGTCGCGCAGACCGGTCAGACTGATGTATCCCGCGTTGTTGACGACGATGTCGATCCCGCCGTACTCCTCGGCGGCGCGGGCGACCGCCTGCTCGATCGCCTCGGCGTCGCGCACGTCGAGCCGGACCGGCAGCGCCTGCCCCCCCGCCTCGCGCACCTCCTCGGCGACCGAGTGGATCGTCCCCGCGAGCTTCGGATGCGGCCGGTCGCTCTTGGCGGCGAGCACCACGCGCGCACCGTCGCGGGCACAGCGCAGGGCGATCGCCCGGCCGATCCCGCGGCTGGCTCCAGTGACGAAGACGACTTTCCCCTCGAGAACGCTCATTTCTCCCTCCGCGCACTGGGCGCGCCGGACGACGCGGCGACCGACCCGCAGATCAGCGGCCGCGGAACTCCGGCTCCCGCTTGTCGAGGAACGCGCGCACGCCCTCCTCGAAATCGGGCGACCCGGCAAACGCGTTGACGAACCCCTCGAGTTCGGCGTCGAGCTGATCGCTCATGTCGCGGCGGAAGCTGGCGTCGATCAGTTCCTTGGTCTTCGCCAGCGCACGGGTCGGTCCCCGCGCGAGCCGCTGCGCGAGCGTCCGGGCCTCGGAATCGAGCAGGTCGTCGGCGACGACGCGGTTGACCAGCCCCAGTTCGAGGGCCCTGGCGGCCGGGAACTTCTCGGGAAGGAAGGCCAGCTCGAAGGCCCGGCGCGTCCCGACGATCCGCGGCAGGTGGAACGTCAGTCCGCCGTCGGGCGGCGCGCCGAGCTGCCCGTAGGCCACGCTGAACGTCGCGGTCTCCGAGGCGATCGCCAGGTCGCAGGCGAGCATCAGGCTCATCCCGCCTCCCGCACAGAGGCCACGCACCACCGCGAGCACCGGCTTCGGCGCGCGCCGGAGCAGCCTGGCGGCCCGCTGGAAGCTCCGGACCGCCTCGACGAGGTCGTCCTTCGTTCCGTGGCCCAGATGCTCCCGGAAGACACCGATGTCTCCGCCGGCCATGAAGTTCGCCCCCGCCCCGGTCAGCACGATCGCGCGCACTTCGCTGCTCCAGGCGGCCTTCTCGAGCACCTGCGGCAGGCTGGTGGCCATCGCCAGATCGAGGCAGTTGAGATGCTCGGGACGATTCACGGTGACCGTTGCCACGTTGTCCCTGACGTCGTAGAGCACCGGATCGCTCATCAAGGCCTCCCCGGTCCGAGGTGAGCGCCATGGGTTCGGAAATGCCGGTCGCGGTCGTGGCGCCCGGGGTGGCGGACCTGGATCGATTATGCACGAACCCCGGGCCGCCAGGCCGGCTTACGGCTTGTTGAGTCGGCGGAATCGGTTATTCTTCGGGTTCAACATGCTTCCGTGTCCTGGAGACTCGCCGATGAGCAAGAACCCGCAGAACAACCCCAACCCGGTCGGACTGGCCGGTCTCGAGTTCATCGAGTTCGCCGGCCCCGAGCCGGAGAAGCTCGACGACCTGTTTCTCGCCTTCGGCTTCTCGCGGCTGCGGCGCCACCGCGAGCGCGCCGTCGACTACTACCGGCAGAACGACATCCACTTCCTGCTCAATCGCGAACCCGGGTCGTTCGCCGAGGATTTCGCGCAGCGGCACGGCCCGTCGATCTGCTCGATGGGTTGGCGCGTGCGCGACGCCCGGACGGCGGTCGACGAGGCGGTCCGGCGCGGCGCGCGGCGCTACGACGGCCCGACGACGATCGATGCGCCGGCGATCTATGGCATCGGCGACTCGCTGATCTACTTCATCGAGACCGATCCTCCGCAGCCGTACCTCGCCGAGTTCGTCGACCACGACAACCCGCAGATCGTCGAGGATGCCGGCTTCATCGCCATCGACCACCTGACGAACAACGTCTACAAGGGCACGATGGATAAGTGGTCCAACTTCTACAAGGACGTCTTCGGCTTCACCGAGGTGCGCTACTTCGACATCAAGGGCGTCAAGACCGGCCTGCAGTCCTACGCGCTGCGCAGTCCGGATGGATCGTTCTGCATCCCGATCAACGAGGGCAAGGAAGACAAGTCGCAGATCGAGGAGTACCTGCGGGAGTACCGCGGGCCGGGCGTCCAGCACCTCGCATTCCTCTCGAACGACCTGCTCGACAGTCTCGACCGGCTCGACAGGTCGAAGATCGAGACGCTCGACATCGACGACGAGTACTACGAGACGGTCTTCGACCGCGTGCCGAACGTCACCGAGGACCGCGAGCGGATCCGTCGCCACCAGGTGCTGGTCGACGGGGACGACGAGGGCTATCTGCTGCAGATCTTCACCCGGAACCTGATCGGCCCGATCTTCATCGAGATGATCCAGCGCAAGAACCACACCTCGTTCGGCGAAGGAAACTTCGGCGCGCTGTTCCGCTCGATCGAGAAGGACCAGGAACGACGCGGCGTCCTCTGACGGTCACTCGGCCCGGCAGATCCGGAACCGGTCGAGGAACTCCGCGACCCGCTCCGGATCGCCGACGCTTCCCGTCAGATCGGTCAGTTCCTCGACCGGGCCGGCGCCGTCGGGCGGCGTCTCGACCCAGAAGGCGAGCCGCTCCCGCGCGTCGCCGCGACAGCGGATGCGCATCGCCGCTACGAGGTGCCGCTCACGCTCCCCGTCCTTGCGACGGACCGGAGCATCGAGAGCGACGACCTCGACGTCGCCCCCGGACGCCTTCGTCCGCCCCACCCCGATGATCCGTGCCGCCGAGAAGTCCACGACGTCGACCTTCAGCGAGCCGAGGTCCCCGCCCTCGCCGGCGAAGAACCGGTCGAGCCGCTCGCGGTCACCCTCGTCGGCCCGGGCCAGCGAGACGAGCACGAACGCGTGGTCGCCGATCTCCTCGAGGTCGCCGTCCTCGGTGGAGACGACGTCGCCGATCACGACGATGTCGAACACCAGCGGGACCGAAAACGCCAGCACCGGATCGTAGCCCTCCGGCAGGTCCGCGGTACCGAGCGCCTCGAGCACCCTGGCCCGGCGCACTTCCGGGTCGGTGAACTGCTCGGAGATCTCCTTGGCGGTCCTGAACACGAAGTATCCGGCGGTGCAGAAGCCGATCACACCGACCAGCACGATCGCCAGGCAGCCGACGCCGAGGTAGGGCCAGACGGAGCGGGGCTTCCTTTCCGGGGAGCGTTCCATCACCGGGTTCCTCCAGGCCGTCGATGCGCCGGGCCGGCGCGAGCCGCTACTCGCCGCCGTCCCGCTGCTGCTGTTCGAGCTTCTTGAGTTCCTCTTCGACGAGCACCCGGCGCAGGATCTTGCCGACCATCGTCTTCGGCAGGTCGTCGCGGAATTCGACCGCGGTCGGCACCTTGTACGCGGCGAGGTTCTTGCGACAGAACTCGAGGATCTCGTCCGGCGTGGCGGTCTCGCCTTCCTTGAGCACGATGTACGCCTTGGGCGTCTCGCCGCGGTACGGGTCGGGAATCCCCGCGACGACCGCCTCGCGCACCTTGGGATGCTGGTAGAGCACCTCCTCGATCTCGCGCGGAAGGACGTTGAAGCCGGACGCGATGATGATGTCCTTCTTGCGGTCGACGATGTAGAAGAAGCCGTCCTCGTCCATCTTCGCCATGTCGCCGGTGAACAGCCAGCCGTCGCGGATCGTCTCGGCGGTCTCCTCCGGACGGTTCCAGTAGCCCTTCATCACCTGCGGCCCGCGCACGACCAGCTCGCCGTCCTCGCCGGCCGGCCGGTCCTCGCCGGTCTCCAGGTCGACGATGCGTGCCTCGACGTCCGGCATCGGGATGCCGATCGAGCCTTCCTTGCGGGTCCCGAACAGCGGATTGCAGTGGGTCACCGGCGCCGCCTCGGTCAGCCCGTAGCCCTCGACGAGACGCCCCCCGGTCAGACGCTCGAACGTCTGCTGCACCTCGACCGGCAGCGGCGCGGCCCCCGAAAGGCACGCCTTGACGCTCGAGAGGTCGTACTTCTGGACGTCGGGGTGGTTGTTGATCGCCGTGTAGAGGGTCGGTACGCCGGGAAACACCGTCGACCTCGTCTTCTGCAGGAGCTTCATCACGATGTCGACCGGCCGCGGGCGCGGGACGAGGACGATCTCGAAGCTCTGGTACAGCCCGTAGATCATGCAGGTCGTCATGCCGTAGACATGGAAGAACGGGATCGCCGCCATCAGGACTTCGTGCTGCGGCTCCGCCTTGGTGAACCACGACGCGATCTGCATCGCGTTGGCCACCAGGTTGAGGTGCGTGAGCATCGCGGCCTTGGGCACGCCGGTGGTCCCGCCGGTGTACTGGAACAGGCAGACGTCGTCGGAGTTGATCTTGACCGTCGGCGGCAGCGGCGGATAGCGGTCGATCAGCGCGTCGAAGTCGAGCACGTCGGGCCGGCGCGGCGGCTTGAAGTACTCGCCATGCCGCTTCTGGACGAAGCGGATCAGCGTGCGGAACGGCCAGGCGAACGGAGCGGCGATGTCGACCACGATCGCGCGCTTGACCGGCGTGTCCTGCCAGATCTCCTCGAGCCGCGGGAAGAACGAATTGAGCAGCACGACGGTCTCGGCGCCCGAGTCCGCGAACTGGTGCTTCATCTCGCGGGCGACGTACAGCGGATTCGTGTTGACGACGATCGCCCCGAGCCGCAGTGCGCCGTAGAACGCGATGACGTACTGGATGCTGTTCGGCAGCATGATCGCCACGCGATCGTTCTGCTTGACGCCGAGCCCGTCGAGGGCCGTCGCGAAGCGACGCGTCGCCTCGCGCAGTGCGCCGTAGGTCATGGTCGCCGGCGGCAGTGACGGATTGACGAAGAACCGCAGCGCGATCTTGTCGGGCGTCTCGTCGGCCGCCTTGTCCAGCAGATCCGGAAGAGACACGTCGGGATAGTCGATCGACTGCGGTACCCCTTCCTCGTAGTAACGGAACCACGGCGCGCTCATCGCTTCGCTCCTCGCGGGGTGCCGCTGGCCGGTCGGCCCGTCTTCCCCACCATGGGCCGGGCCTCGCCTTGCGGCGCCAGTCTGCTGCATGCTAGCAAAACGAGCCGGCCGAGGTCACTCTGTCCCGCTCCCGCCCGCAGACCTCCCCTTCGCCGGCGCGGCGGCGACGAAACGGAGCCCGATGACGACCGAGAACGATCTCCTGCGGCGCCGGCTGATCGTGGTCACCGGCAAGGGCGGCGTCGGCAAGACGACCGTCTCCGGGCTGCTCGGGCAGTGGCTGGCCCGGCGGGGCCGGACCGTGCTGGTGATCGAGGTCGATCCGCGCGAGAGCCTGCACCGGCTGTTCGACACCCCGCCCTCGTCCGGCCGCGTGGTCGAGGTCGCCGAACGGCTGCACCTGCAGAACCTCCGGCCGCGCGACGTGCTCGACGCCCTGACCCGGGACCGGCTGAAGATCGGCTTTCTCGCGCGACGGGTGCTGGCGAGCCCCGTCTACCACCACTTCGCCGAGGGGGCGCCGGGGCTCAAGGAACTCGCCGTCGTCGGCCACGCCTGGCGGCTGCTCCGCGAGCGCCCGCGTGGCGCCGTCCCGCCGGACGTCGTCGTTCTCGACGCTCCGGCGACCGGCCACGGCCTGAGCCTGCTCTCGGCCCCCGGCGTGGTCGCCGAGGCGATCACCGGGGGGCCGTTCGGAACCCTGGCCCGGGAGCTGGCCCGGTTCGTCGCCGAGCCCGAGACGACCGGGCTGGTGGCCGTCACGCTGGCCGAGGAGATGCCGGTCCAGGAGACCCTCGAGCTGATCGACCGGACACGAAGCCGGCTCGGCCGGGCGCCGGATCTGGTCGTCGTCAACGCGCTCTACCCGCCCCTGCCCGAGCCGCTCGCCCTCGCCGTCCCGGACGAGCCGCCTCGCCGGCGGCTCTGGCGCCTGCGCCGTGAGTCGAACGATCGCGAGCTGCGCCGGCTCGAGCGGCTGTGGCGCGGCCCCCGGATCGCGCTGCCGCTCGTCGCCACCGAGTCGGGCCCGGGGCTGCTCCGTCCGCTCGACGAGGCGCTGTCCGCGGCCCTGGCGTCGGCGGAGGCGGCGCCGTGAGCCGGGCCGGGGAGATGCACGACGCGCCGCTGGTGATCGTCGTCGGCTCGGGCGGCGTCGGAAAGACATCGGTCGCCGCGGCCCTCGGACTGCTCTCGGCCGACGAGGGGACCGACACGCTGGTGATGACCTTCGACCCCTCGCTGCGGCTCAAGGACAGTCTCGGTGTCGGCGAGGCAGCTCTCGACCGGGAGATCGAGGTCGCGGCCGGCGCGCCTGGACGACTGTCGGCCAGCCTGCTCGACGCCCGCGCCACGTTCGACCGGCTCGTGGCCCGCTACGCCCCGGACGCGGCCGCGCGCGACCGGATCCTGCACAACCGCTTCTACCGCAACCTGGCCAGCGGGCTGGCGGGCGTGCTCGAGTACATGGCGGTCGAGCGTCTGTACGAGGTCGCCCGCGAGGAGACCCACGGGCGGGTCGTGCTCGACACACCGCCGACGCGCCAGGCGCTCGAGTTCCTCGAGGCACCCGCGCGCATCGTCGGCTTTCTCGACAGCGGGGCACTGCGGATCGCCCTCAGGCCCTGGTTCGACGCGGAGGGCCGGCTGCGCACGACGGCCGCCCTCGGCCCTCTCGGTCGCGGTGTCGAGAACCTGCTCGACCGGATCGTCGGCCTCGACCTGCTGCGCGACATGGCGGAGTTCTTCCAGGCGTTCGCCCCGCTCTACGAGGGCTTCCGCCGCCGTGCTTCCGAGGTCGAGGCGCTGCTGCGCTACGAGCGGACGCTGTTCGTGCTGGTCTCCGGTCCCGGCGAGGAAAGGATCGCCGACACGATGTTCTTCGCCCGGCAGCTCGTCGAACGCGGCTACCGGCTCGGGCCGATCGTGATCAACCGGCTCCACCCCCCGGAGCTGGCCCTCGACGCCGCGGAGATTCGCCCTGACGACGGCGAGGCGCTGATCGGCTGGCTGGCCCGGCGTGATGGCGACGCGCTGCGGCGGCTGCGGGAGCTGGTCGGGTCCTCGCGCCCCGTCCACGGCGTCCCGCTTCTCGACCGCGAGCCGACCGACCTGCGGGCCTGCGGGAACTCGGCCGGCATCTCGTCGCGCCATGGCTGTCGGCGGCGCCTCCCGGGCCGGGTCCCTGAACTCCTCCCGCGCTGCACGCCGGTCAATTCTCGTGGTACATATTCGGCTGGCTGCGGCATTCGGGGACGGCGGCGATCTTGCCGCATTGCGACAAACGAGACGCAGCACGACCGGGACCGGCGCGGCGCGCGACGGTGCAACATATTGACAGAGAGAATGTTGCATGGAAATGCCGCACCGCGGAAAAAACTCTGGACATTCATGCCGCAGCGCGTTATATTCTCCTCGAACCGACGCCGTGACGCGGCATGACGGCACGGCCCCGGCGCCCCGGGGCGGAGCGTGGAAGGCTGGAAGCAATGACACGACTGATCAAGCGCTACGGCAGCCGCAAGCTCTACGACACCGAGGAGAGCCGCTACGTCTCGCTCGACGAGATCGCCTCCTGGATCCGCGAGGGCCAGGAGATCAAGGTCGTCGACAACAAGACGTCGGCGGATGTCACGGTGCAGACGCTGACCCAGATCATTTCGGAAGAGGGGCGACAGGGGCGCAGCCTGCTGTCGACCGACCTTCTTCACGACCTGATCCGGGCCGGGGAGCAGGCGGTCAGCACCGGCGTCGAACAGCTCCAGAACCGGGTCGACTCGCTGCTCAAGGCCTCGGTCAACCGCCTCGCCCCGGTCCGCCGGGTGCGGGAGGAAATGGCCAGGCTGCAGGAGCGGCTGCTCGAACTCGAGACGACGCTCGGCGAGATCGAGCGCGTCCGGTCCGGTGAGGTGGCTGAACCCGAACGGACCGCGGCCCCCGGCAACGAGCCGGACGCCCCGGCCTCGGAGGCGTGAGCCTCCCGCGCGACCGGCGTCGCGTCCGCCGGATCCCGCGGGGAGACACGACAACGGCCCGGCGCCAGGCGCCCGGGCGAGGAGCGGAACGATGATCGGTGCGGAAACGCTGCGCAACGTCCAGGACACGACGATGAAGATGACCGGCGAGATGCTCGAGACCAGCCGCAAGGTGTGGCTCGCCGGACTGGGAACCGTGGCGGTCGTCGAGGACGAGGTGCGCGGTGTGTTCGATTCCCTCGTCGAAAAGGGCCGGAAGTTCCAGAGCACGCGGTCCCGGGTCGACGACACGGTCGCGGAAGCCCGCAATGCGGTCGGCGGCCTCGGCCAGAAGGTCGAGCAGAAGATCCAGGCCACGGTGGCGAGCACGCTGCACCGTCTCGGCGTGCCGACCCGTGACGAGATCCACGCGCTGATCGACCGGGTCGAGGCGCTGACGCGCAAGGTGGAAGAGCTTTCGAGCAAGTGAGTCGGCGGTCCCTCCGGCCGGCGGCTGGCGGGACCGGATCGGGACGAACGGGAGGATCGACCATGACAGGCACGAAGAACGAAGACCGGAAGATCGTCCCCGAGGAGATCAGCGAGTCGGCTCACAAGATCTGGCTCGCCGGACTCGGGGCGCTCGCGGCAGCCGAAGAGGAAGGCAGCAAGCTGTTCAGGACGCTTGTCGAGCGGGGCGAGGAGTTCGAGTCCCGCGGACGCGAGCGGGTCGGTCGCGTGCTCGACACGGTCGGCAGCCGCGTCGGCACGGTGAAGAAGACCGCCGAGGAGCGAATCGGCAAGCTCGGCAGCGAGATCGAGGACGCGGTGATGCGGGCCCTCAAGCAGCTCGGCGTCCCGTCGCGCGAGGAGATCGAGACGCTCAACCGCCGCATCGAGGAGCTGGCCCACAGCATCGAGGCGCTGCGGCCCGAAGCGAAGCCGAAGCCGAAGACCGCAGCGGCGCCACGACGCACGACCGCCTCACGTCCGAGGAAGCCGAGCGAGCCGGCTCCCTGAGCTGCCGGTGAGTGCGGGAAACGACCAGCGCGGGACTGCGCCCCGCGACCACCGGCAGGCATCACGCCTCGGCCTGGCGATGGCCGGTGGAGGCCCCGAGGGCGCCGTCTACGAGATCGGCGCCCTGCGGGCGCTGGACGAGGCGATCGACGGC
>JAJRXN010000284.1 GCA_024276295.1 Acidobacteriota bacterium | reverse complement strand
GGAATCGGCGGGGCAAGCCCGCTGCGCGTACGCGCAGGTTTGCGCGCGCAAGGCAGAATCGGCGGGGCCGTAGCGGCGCCCCTTGGGGCGCCGATTCCGCATTGGAACGCCTCTATCCGGAATCGGCGGGGCAAGCCCGCTGCGCGTACGCGCAGGTTTGCGCGCGCAAGGCAGAATCGGCGGGGCAAGCCCCGCCGCTACGGGCGCCGATGCTGCTCCGCTGCCTCTCGCAGCGATCCGGGGCATCATCGGGGCGGAGGCACCGTGAGAGCCGATCCGTTCGACACCGTGGGCTGGCCCTGGGAGCGTTCCGGCGCGCGCCTGCTGCCGGTGCTCCACGGGCGGATCGAGACGGCGCGGGCCGTCCGGGCCCACCTCGACGAGGTCGAGCCCGACGTCGTCGTGCTCGAGGTCCCGTCGGCGTTTTCGTCGGCCTTCATCGCGGCGGTCGAGCGTCTGCCGGCGATCTCCGCCGTGCGCGCCGAGGCCGCTTCCGGGCCGCGGTGGCTGCTGGTCGAGCCGGCCGACGGGATCGTCGAGGCCGCGCGGTGGGCGATCGAGCGCGGCGCCCGCATCGTCTGCGCCGACCTGTTCGTCGCCGACTATCCGGAGCACCGCGATCCGCTCCCCGATCCGGTGGTGATCCCCGAGATCGGCTACCGGGCGTACGTCCGGGCGTTCCTCGCCCGGCACCGAGCGGCGGACGCGCGCGAGGCCGACGCGCGCCGCGAGCAGGCCTTGGCGACCGCGATCGACGACGCGCGTGCCGGGGAGCGTTGTACCGTCGCGGTGCTCGGCCTTGCGCACCTGGCCGGCGTGCTCGGAGCCGAGGCGCAGCTCGGCGCGATTCCGTTGCCGCTCGCGCGGCCACGGGCTGTGACGGCGGTGCCGATCGACCCAGTGTGCCTCGTCGAACTGCTCGCCGAGCCCCCGTTCGTCGCGGCGGCCTGGGAGCGGGCGCGGTGCGGACTGTCGCCGACGCCCTACGAGCCGCCGCCGCGTGCCGATCACCGGCCGCAGCGCGGAGACGAGCCGGCAGCACCGGAGCCGGACGACCCGCTCGCACGTCCCGCGCTGCTGTACACGCTCGTGCGGCAGGCCGGTCGCCTGGCGCGAGAGACCGGCGGTGTCGAACCGGGACGCAGCGAGCGGCGCGTCCTCCACCGCTTCGCCGCACGCCTCGCGCGGCTGCATGGTCGGCTGTGTCCCGACCTCTACGAGCTGGCGATCGCCGCCCGCGGCGCGGTCGACGATGCCTTCGCGCGCGACCTGATCGATTTGGCCGGGTACTGGCCGTTCGGCGAGGCGGCGCCGGGGGCGGTGCGCCTGTCCGCGGCCGATCTGGGTCGTGATTCGCGGCTGGTCCGGCTCCGCCCGCGGATCGATCGCCTCTCGGCCCGCCGCTCGATGGCGCGGGCCCTCGAGCAGCTCGCCTCGATGCTGGAGGACCGCCCGGTCGGCATCTGCTCCCACCTGCCGGAGGACGTGATCGTCGAAGGACTCGGTGAGCGGGTACGCCGCATGGCAGGCCTGCGCGCCTCGCGCGGCGGCGAGCGCTCGCTGCCGTTCGTCGCCAGTCTCCACGATGGCCTCGACGCACGGGAGACGCTGCGCCGGTTCCTCGTCGACGGACGTCCGTGGGTCCGCGAGGAACAGCCGGCCCGCGCCGCCGTCGGGGCGGTCGTCGTGATCTACGACGAGGATCGCGCCGGGGAGCGCGCGGAGTTCCCATGGTGCCAGGTCTGGCACGGCGAGCACGAGGACGAGTCGGACATGGCGTTCTATGCCAGCGATCCGCAGCTCGGCCTCGTTGCGCCGGGGATCCACCGAGCCGAGTACGGCGGGTTTCTGATGATCTGGCCCCGCCTGCGGCTCGGCGACATCTGGCACGATCCGGCCTACCGCTTCGCCCGCAGCAAGGCGGAACGACTGATCGTCGCCGGGCTGGACTACTCGAGCGAGCCGCTGGTCGCCTGCGTGGCGGCACGCCCGCCGCGAGCGGCGCTGCGGGCACTCGCCCGCCGGCTCGGCCGGCGGCTGGTGCACGTGCCGATCGGAACGCTGCCGCCTGATCTCCTCCGGCGCATCCGGCGCTTCCACGTGCTTGCCGACAAGCGCCTCCGGCCGCTCGCCGAGCACCTGATCGACCCGGTCTAGGGAGGCCGGCGCGATACGGCTTCGCCCCGCGCACGCTTGCCCCGCCGATTCCGGGTGGAAGGGTTCCCATGCAGAATCGGCGCCCCAAGGGGCGCCGCTACGGCCCCGCCGATCCTCCATTGGAATCTCCTTATTCGGAATCGGCGCCTCAGGGGGCGCCGGTACCGATGGAGGGGTAGCGGCTGAAGGCCGGGAGCGGCTCGCGGCTCCCCTTCAGCGGGCGAGTTTGCGGCGCAGCACGGCGTGCAGGATGCCGCCGTGACGGTAGTACTCGACCTCGACCGGTGTGTCGATCCGGCACTGCGTCTCGAACGCGACCTTCGTGCCGTCGGCCTTCGTCGCCGTGACGGGGATGCGCATGCGCGGTTCGAGTTCGCGCGGCAGGTCGATGTCGTAGATCTCGGTGCCGTCGAGGCCGAGCGCCTCGATCCCCTCTCCGTCGGCGAACGTCAGCGGCAGCACGCCCATGCCGACGAGATTCGAACGATGGATCCGCTCGAAGCTCTGCGCGATCACCGCCCGTACGCCGAGCAGCAGCGTTCCCTTGGCGGCCCAGTCACGCGACGAGCCCATGCCGTAGTCGCGCCCGGCGAGCACGACGAGCGGCGTTCCCTCGGCGCGGTAGTGTTCGCTGGCCTCGAAGATCGTCGTGATCTTCCCGCCGCCGGCCGCGGAGAAGTCCTTCGTGAACCCGCCCTGGCGACCCTCCGCGAGCCGGTTGCGGAGTCGCAGGTTGGCGAACGTCCCGCGCGTCATCACGCGGTCGTTGCCGCGCCGCGAGCCGTAGCTGTTGAAGTCCTTCGGCTCGACGCCGTGCTCGATCAGGTACTGTCCGGCGGGGCTGTCGGGCGGGATCGGCCCGGCCGGCGAGATGTGGTCGGTCGTCACGGTGTCGCCGAGCAGCGCGAGCACCCGTGCGCCGCGGATCGGCGCCGTCGGTCCCGGCTCCGGCGTCATCCCCTCGAAGAACGGCGGCTTCTGGATGTAGGTGCTGGCATCGTTCCAGGGATACAACTCGCTCTCGCTGACCGGGACGGCGTTCCACGTCGGATTGCCCTCGAACACGTCGCCGTACCGCGTACGGTACTGTTCTGGTGTCAGCGCGCGGATGCGGGTCGAGGTCACCTCCTCGGCGCTCGGCCACAGGTCGCGCAGGAACACCGGACGCCCCTCGGCGTCGGTTCCGAGCGGCTCGGTGTCGAGGTCGATGTCGACGGTGCCGGCCAGCGCGTAGGCCACGACGAGCGGCGGGCTGGCGAGGTAGTTGGCCCGCGTCAGCGGATGCACGCGCCCCTCGAAGTTGCGGTTGCCGCTGAGCACCGACGCGGCGGCGATTCCGCCCTCGCGGATCGCGGTCGCGACCTCCTCGGGCAGCGGGCCTGAATTGCCGATGCAGGTCGTGCAGCCGTAGCCGACGACGTGGAACCCGAGCGCCTCGAGGTCGGACAGCAGCCCGGCGCGCTCGAGGTAGTCGGTGACGACCTTGCTTCCCGGGGCGAGCGAGGTCTTGACCCACGGACGACGCGTCAGGCCGGTGGCGTGCGCCTTCCGGGCCACCAGGCCGGCGGCGATCATCAGGTCGGGGTTGCTCGTGTTGGTGCAGCTCGTGATCGCGGCGATCACGACGGCCCCGTGACCGATCGTCTCGGTCCGCCCGTCGGCGAAGCGGACCTCCGCCGTGCGGCCGCGCTCGTCTTCCGCGACGCCGAGGCCCTGCGGGCCCGGCGGGGCGACCAGCGCGCGCTCGAACGCCTGCTTCATGTCCGACAGGCAGATCCGGTCCTGCGGGCGCTTCGGTCCGGCCAGTGACGGCCGGACGCTGCCGAGGTCCAGCTCGAGCACGGCGGTGTACTCCGGTTCGTCCGCGCCGGGGGTCCAGAACAGCCCGTTGGCACGGGTGTAGCGCTCGACGAGGTCGACCAGCTCGTCGTCGCGCCCGGTAAAGCGCAGGAACTCGATCGTCCGGGCGTCGACGGGGAAGAACCCGGTCGTCGCGCCGTACTCCGGCGCCATGTTGGCGATCGTCGCCCGGTCGGCGACGCCGAGATCGGCGATCCCGTCGCCGATGTACTCGACGAACTTGTCCACCACGCCGTGCTCGCGCAGCATCTGCGTCAGTGTCAGCACGAGGTCGGTCGCCGTCGCCCCCGCCGGCAGCCGGCCGACCAGCCGCACGCCGATCACGTCGGGCATCACGAGGTAGATCGGCTGGCCGAGCATCACCGCCTCGGCCTCGATGCCGCCGACGCCCCAGCCGAGCACGCCGAGTCCGTTGATCATCGTCGTGTGCGAGTCGGTTCCGACCAGCGAGTCCGGAAACGCCAGTGTCCGGCCGTCGTGCTCGCGCCGCAGCACGACCTGCGCGAGGTACTCGAGGTTGACCTGGTGGACGATTCCGGTGGCCGGCGG
>JAJRXN010000283.1 GCA_024276295.1 Acidobacteriota bacterium | reverse complement strand
TGCGGTCGGCGTAGAGCTGGCGCAGGCCGACGATGGTCTTCTCGGCGGTCTTCGTCGCCTGCGAGTGCACGTAGGCGCGCAGGCCGGCGAGTCCGGCCGGGTCGAGGTCGACCGCGTTGAGACGGAAGACCTTGTCGCGGTGTTCCGGCTGCAGCGACAGCCGCGCCATCTCCTGGGCCAGCAGCAGCGTGATCCCGCTGCCCATCTTGCCGGCCGCACCGATGACCGAGACGTTCTGAAGTCGCGTGTCGAGGTCCATGACGTCACCCCCAAGCCGGCTGTCGATCGCCGGTGGCCCGGATCGCCCGCCGACCGGCGGGCGGAAGGCGCGCGACGCGGCGCCGAACGCGCAGTATAGCTGCGATGGCGCGGTTCCGCGGCCCGCCGGAGACGACGGGACGGCAAACACCCCGCGCGGTGCCGGTTCGCACCGGCCGGGACCCCGGCCCGGCCCGCACTCCGGCCGCGGCGCGTCAAGTCGCGACCCGCCACGACGTTAGGGATCGACGCGATTCGGGCTTCGGGGTTGCGCTCCAGGGGGATTGATCCTATAACGCCGCTTGCCCTTCGATGTCGACGGGCGGCTGGGTGGCGCGCGACGAACAGAGGTCGAGGTGTCACGGGGACACCTCGGGGTCCTGTCGCGCCATTTCGGGGCGCGGGCCGCCCCGGGATGCTGAGAGGACACGCCGGTGAGCACTGTGGGGACCCACTGCGTTCTCGAACTCTACGGGTGCGCAGACCATCTTCTCAACGACGAGCAGTTTCTGAAGGACGCCCTGCGCCGCGCCGCCATCGAGGCCCGCTCGACGCTGCTCGGCGAGGTCAGCCACCGCTTCGAACCTCACGGCGTGACGGCGCTGGCGCTGCTCGCCGAGTCGCACATCTCGATCCACACCTGGCCCGAGCACGGCTATGCGGCGATCGACGTGTTCACCTGCGGCACGCACACCCGCCCCGAAGCCGCCTGCCGGATGCTCGCGCGCGCGCTCGGCGCCAGACGGAGTCACCTGCGTCGACTGCCTCGGGGCGTCGGAGCCCCGGTCGGGACGTTCCAGACCGAACGCCATCCTGAAGGCGTCACGGTCCCGGCCGAGGAGACCGCCGACGCCTTGGGCGAGGAGCCTGCGGAATGCCAGGTGCTGAACTTCGAGCGGACCTCTGGATCAGCGAGTACGTCACTCCCTGGGACGTCTACCAGCATGGCGTGACGCGGATCCTGGCCTCGCGCCGGACGCGCTTCCAGGAGATGCACATCGTCGAGACCGGAGCCTATGGCAAGGCACTGGTCCTCGACGGGAAGTGGCAGTCCTGCACCGGCGACGAGTTCATCTACCACGAGACGCTGGTCCACCCGGCGATGCTCCACCACGGCGCCCCGCGCCGCGTGCTGATCCTCGGCGGCGGCGAGGGGGCGACGCTGCGCGAGGTGCTGCGCTGGAAGACCGTCGAGCAGGCGACGATGGTCGACATCGACGGCGAGGTCGTCGAGGCCTGCCGCGAGCACCTGCCCGAGATGCACCAGGGTGCCTTCGACGACCCGCGCGCCGAGCTGGTGATCGGAGACGCGCTCGAGCTGCTCGACGGCAGCGACGAGCACCGCTGGGACGTCGTGATCTCCGACCTGTCCGACCCGATCGAGGAAGGGCCGTCGTTCAGGCTGTTCACGCGCGAGTACTTCGGCAAGATCCGCCGCGTCCTGACGCCGGAGGGTGTCGCGGTCGTCCAGGCCGGTCCGGTCTCCCCGGCCGAGCTGTCCCTCCACGCGCGGCTCGTCAACACGCTGCGGGCGGTGTTCAGGCAGGCGGAGTCCTTCTGCGCCTACGTTCCGACCTACGCCGCGCCGTGGGGCTTCGCCGTCGCCGGCGACCGGCCCCTCGCCGCCCTCGACGATCCGGCCGCGGTCGACGCCATGCTGGCCGAGCGCACGACCGGGGGCCTGCGCCACATCGACGGCCGCACGGTCCTCGCCCTGGCGCACCCCCCGCTCTACGTGCGGCGCGCGATCGACGAGGAGACCTGCGTCTACACGCTCGACGAACCGCCCCGCTTCTTCGGCTCGGGGCAGCTCCCCGGGACCGGCGACTGACCGCCCCGGCCGACCGTCCGCCCGGCCTGCGGGACCGCTCGCGGACTTCGAGCGCCTGCCGGAGCCGTGCCCTCGTGGCGGGATGCCGGCTTCTTTCCTACGATCGGGCCCGCGTGGACCGCGGTGGATCGCCATCGTCGTCGTCCACCCGCCCGCTGCGTCGACCGCCCGTCCCGCGGACCGATGCGAAGGAGATCCGAATGAAGCGAACGAGTCTCGCGATGCTCGCGGGAATGCTGCTGTACGCGATGCCCGTGCCGGCCGCGACGACCGAGGCCGCGCCGGCCGGGATCACGGCCCAGGTTCCGGTCGAGACGTTCACGCTCGACAACGGCATGAAGTTCCTGCTCGTGCGCAAGCCGGAGCTGTCCACGATCTCCGCCGGCTGGGTCGCCCACGTCGGCTCGGCCAACGAGCAGGTCGGCCAGACCGGGATCGCCCACTTCTTCGAGCACATGATGTTCAAGGGCTCGAAGACGATCGGGACACGGGACATCTCGCGTGATCTCGAGATCATGGCCGAGCAGGAGCGGCTGCAGGAGAAGATCCGCGAACTCTATCGCCGGCAGCGCGAGCGCTGGCGGCGCGGAGAGATCGACGACCCGTTCGATCCCGCCGCCCGGCCGCAGGAGCTGATCGAACTCGAACAGCAGTTCCAGAAGCTCGTCGAAGAGCAGCGCGAGCTGATGGTCAAGGACGAGTTCGACAAGATCTACACCGGTGAAGGTGGCACCGGAATGAACGCCTTCACCAACCAGGACATGACGGTCTACTTCATCACCGTCCCGTCCAACAAGGCCGAGCTGTGGTTCTGGATGGAATCCGACCGGCTGCTCAACGGCGTGCGACGCGAGTTCTATTCCGAGCGTGACGTCGTCCACGAGGAGCGGCGCCTGCGCACGGAATCGACCCCGACCGGCAAGTTCGACGAGCTGTTCAACGCGATGTTCTGGGAATCGCACCCCTATCGCAATCCGGTGATCGGCTGGCCGTCCGACCTGCGGATGCTCAGCGCGCGCCAGGCCGACGAGTTCTACCGCACGTACTACGCGCCGAACAACCTGACCGCGGCGATCGTCGGCAACTTCGACCCGGCCGAGGTGCGCCAGCTCGCGCAGCGCTACTTCGGACGGATCAGCCGCCAGCCGCCGCCGCCGGACGTCGTGACGCTGGAGATGGAGCAGCTCGCCGAAAAGCGGATGCGCGCCGAGTGCGACTGCCAGCCGCAGGTCGAGCTGCGCTACCACACCGTGCCGTTCATGCACCGCGATTCCTACGCGCTCGAGGTCCTCGCGCACCTGCTCAACGGCCGGACCGGCCGGCTCTACAAGGCGCTCGTGCTGGACCAGAAGATCGCCGCCAGCGCCGGCGCGGGGCAGAACAGCCAGAAGTGGGCCGGCGCCTTCTCGCTGTTCGCCGAGAGCAAGGGGGACGCCACGCCGGCCGATCTCGAGGCGGCGCTCGTCGCCGAGATCGAGCGGATCCGCGACGAGCCGATCCCGGCCGAGGAACTCCAGAAGGTCAAGAACCAGATCGTCGCCGACAACTACCGGCGGCTCGAAAGCCCGTTCTTCCTGATGCTCCAGCTCCTGTTCTATGACGGACTCGGCGACTGGTCCTATCTCAACACCAACGCCGCCTCCCTGCTGGCCGTGACGGCCGAGGATGTCCAGCGCGTCGCGACCGAGTACTTCAAGCCGGAGAACCGCGCCGTCGCGCAGTACTACCGCAAGGCCGGCACGACGGCCGAGGAGATCCCGCCCGAGCTGGCCGAGCTTCCCGCGCCGGTCCGGCAGCAGATCATGGGGCAGGCCCGCCAGCTCCGCGGCATGGACGACATCGACACGCTGCGCCAGGCGCTCGCGCAGATCCAGGAGAGAAAGGGCTCGGCACCGCCGCAGTTCGCCAAGGCCTTCGAGTACGTCGAGCGCGTGATCACCGAACGGCTCGCCGAGCTGGAAGCCGCCAAGGGAGGTGAGTGATGACGACGAAACGTTTCCCGCCCAGGAACCTGCTGCTCGCCGGGCTCGCGCTGCTGCTGGCCGGCCCGTCCGTCCTGGCGGCCGACGAGAAGCTCCCTCCCCGCCCCGAGGCGCTGAAGTACCCCGAACTTGCGTTCGAGGTGCCGGACGCCGACGGCTTCCGGCACGTGCTGAAGAACGGCGTCGTCGTCTACGTCGCCGAGGACCATGCGCTCCCGCTGGTCGA
>JAJRXN010000282.1 GCA_024276295.1 Acidobacteriota bacterium | reverse complement strand
GGGAGGCCGACTTCGCCGAGCGCACCGTCGGCGGCCTCTCGGTGCGCGCCGCGCGGATCGACGAGGGACGCCGCGGCGAGTACGACACGCGCTCGCTGCTGCTCGGCTTCCGGTTCGGAGCCGTCGAGCGGTTGCAGGTCACGCTCGCGGCCGGCGTGACGGCGACCGACGTCCGCGACCCGGGGGTCTTCGTCGACATCGCCGTGCCGACGACTGAGACCGGCCGCATCACGCTCGCGCGGCAGATCGGCGCCCGGTCGCTGCTGTCGGCCGGCGTTTCCCGCGACGTCGGATCGTCGCGGGGCATCAGCGGGCTGTCGATCAACGACCGGGCCTACGTGCGGTTCTCGCAGCAGCTCGGCCCGCGCCACATGGTGGCGGCGACGGTCAACTGGACCGACCGGATCCCGATCGAGGACGATCCGCTGACCGGTGTCGACCGCAGCCTGCGCACCGCCGGCTACCGGCTCGAATGGTCGGTGCTGCTCGGCCGGCGCTGGTCGCTGGTCGCCGCCGGCGACCGGATCGACCAGGCGGCCCGGACCCCCGGGGCGGTTCCGGAGATCGATCGCACGATCTGGAGTCTCGGCCTGCGCTGGTCTCCGCTGGCCCGCGGCCGCTGACGGACTGAGGACAGAACGGACGATGCAGCAGAATCCGCTCATCAAGGAATACCTCGACATCGCCTTCCGGCGGAAGTGGTGGATTCTCGTGCCGACGCTGATCGGCATGCTGTTCGCGACGGCCTTCTACTTCCGGGTCGAGAAGCGCTACATGGCCGAGACGCGGGTCCGGATCAGCCCGCAGGAGATCTCCCAGCGGCTGCTGCAGCCGATCGTCGAGAGCGACGCGCAGCAGCTCGTCACGCTGATCACCGCCGAGATCACCTCCGAGGAGTACGTCCAGGAGGTCGACGACGAGCTGCACCTGGTCGGCTCGCCCGGGGGGCCGAAGGACATCGCCGAACTGGCCAAGCGGCTCGACTCGGCGATCCGGCTCGAGCCGAACCCGCGCAACCAGTTCTTCGATCTCAAGGTGAGCTGGACCGACCCCAGCCTCGCCGCCGCGATCGCCAACAAGCTGGCGAAGATCTACATCGAACGCTACTCCGAGATGCGGCACGAACTCGCCGCGGAGACGCTCGGCCAGCTCAGGGAGCGCCGCGAGCAGATCGAGGCCCGACTGCGCGACGTGCGCGAGAAGATCGAGAAGTTCCGCAGCGATCACAAGTACGAACTCGCCTCGTACCAGGAGGAGAACCGGCTGCAGTTCGACAACAACATGCGCGAGATCGAGCGCCTGCGGCAGCTCAACCGCGAACTGCGGGGCCAGATCGAGGACATCACGCTGCGCCAGCGGGCCGGCATCCCGGCCGAGGGCCCCGGTGGCGCGATCGATCCGCGCTTCGCGCGCCTGCAGGCGCTGCGCGAGCAGTACGACGAGCGGCGCGCCGCCGGTTTCAAGGACAGCCATCCGCAGGTGAGGAAGCTGCTCGACCAGATCCGCACGCTCGAGGAGGAACTCGGCGCCGTGCAGCCGTCGGACGGTGACGCGCCGGCGACCGGCCTGAGTCCGGCAGCGATCGACCGGATCCAGCTCGAGCGCCAGAAGGAGCGGCTGGCCGAG
>JAJRXN010000018.1 GCA_024276295.1 Acidobacteriota bacterium | reverse complement strand
GCCGGCCCGCTGACGCCGCCGGCGTCTCTCGGTGTCGACGCCCGCATCCGCTGGCAGGCCTACGGGGAGGGGCTCCGCGCCGACATCGAGACGGGCCAGGGCCAGGATTCCGGGGCGGCGCTCTGGTCGCTCGTGCCGCTGATGACGCCGGACGGCCGCGTCGCGGGCCGCCTGTCGCTCGGCGCGCACTCGCCCGTGCGGCGGACGGAGAGCCGCGTCGCGACCCGCCGTGCGGGGCTGGCGCTGCTGCTGGCCCTGTGGGCGCTCGGCACCGCGGCGGCCGGGCGGCCGGGGGCACGGCTGCGTCTCGTCGCGGGGCGCGGCGCGCTGCTCGCCGCCACGCCGCTTGCCGCTATGCTGACCGGACTCGCGGCTCCCGCACCGTGGGCCGATCTGGCGTGGCGCTTGCCGGGAAGCCTGCTCGCGCGCCTGTTCGACAGTCCTCTCGCCGCCGCGCTGACCGGTCTGACCCTCGTCGGCCTCGCCGCGTGGGGGCGCATCCCTGAGCGCCGCGGACTGCGCCACGCGCTCGGCGCGGCCGCGGGGCTCGCATTCCTCGGCGGACTCGCGGGCATCTACCTGGTGACCGCACGGGCCGGACTCGGTGCGCTCGAACTGACCGGCACGGCCGGCTCGATCTCCGGACGCCTGACGGCGATCGTCGCGCTGCTGTTCCCGCTGCTTGCCGCCGCTCTTCTTGCCGCGCGCCTGGCCCGCACTCACCGGACGCGCGCGCTGCTCGTCGCGGCGTCCGCGGCCGGCGTGCTCGGCGGCGCGGCCCACGTGGCCGGCGTCGCGGACGGGGCCGAGGCGCTCGTCTGGCGGCAGGTACTCCCCGAGGTCCGCGAACGGACCGCGACCTGGGAACGCGCGCTCCACGCGACGCTCGATCTGGCCGTCCCCCCCCCGGGATCGTCCGGCCTCTCGCCGGAGCGGGACGCGATCGATCTGTGGTGGAAGAGCCCGCTCGGCCGGCACGGCCTCGCCTCCGGCGTGTTCCGTTTCGCCGAGGACGGCTCGCTCGAGGACGTGTTCGTCTCCGGCCTGCCTCCGGTGCTGCCCGAGCCGCTGCTCCACGAGCCGGTGGAGGCGGCGGGCGGCCGCGTGATGCGCGGTCCTGCCGCCGAGGCGTTGCGCTTCGTCGGCGGCGAGGTGCCGCTGCTGCTGGGAGAGGTCTCGCGGCCCGAGGGAGGGAGCTGGATCGCCGCGGTGCTCGCCGACCCGGGGAACCTGCCGTCGCGCGCCGGCCGCGATCCGCTGCGCGGCCTGCGCGGCCCGGCCCGGCGCCCCGGCCTCCTGCCACCCTCGCCGGGGCACGCACCGAGGCTGGCGTGGTACGACGGTGCGGGTCGGCTGCTGGGCACCGACCTGCTCGAGAGTCCGGCACCGCCAAAGGCGCGCCTCGAGCATCCCCGCTGGCGCGACGTCCGGCTCGGCGGGCGCACGATGCGGGCGCTCGAGATTCCCGACCCCGCCGGAGCGGGCACGATCGTCTGCGTGATCGACCCTCCGGGACGGCTGGTGCTCGCGGCGGTCTCCGCCGGCTGGGCCGGGCTGCTCGTCCTGCTGACGATGGTCTCCCTGCTCGCGGCCAGCGCCTGGCGCGGCCGGCGGCGGCCCTGGCGCGGGGGTGGCAGCGTGCTGCTCTCGGCGCTGCGCGGCTTCCGTGCGCAGGTGGCGCTGGCGCTGATCCTCGTCGGCCTGCTGCCCCTGATCGCGGTGGGAGGGGCGGGCCGTCTGGTCGCGGCCCGCAACGCGCAGCGCCAGCTCGTCGCTGACGCCGCCTCGCAGTCGAAGGACGCCCGGCGGCTGGTCGAGGACTACCTCGCCCTGGCCGGAACGCCGCTCGACGCGTTCGACGACGGCGTGGCCGCCTGGCTCGGGCGGACGATCGACGCCGACCTGTTCGCCTGGCGCGACGGCGAGCTGCTGGCGACGAGCAGGCCCGACCTCGTACGTGCCGGGCTGTGGCCGGAGCGGCTGTGGGGAGAGGTGCAGTCCGCGATCCTCGAGCGGAGCCGCGCCCTCGTTCTCGACACGGTCCGCGAGGGACCCGCGGGCCAGGGCGGGCGCACCGCGCTCGCCCACGCGCCGTTCGAGGCGGGCGGCGGCTCGCCCGGCGTGCTGAGCATTCCGCTGCGCGAGGTCCGGGGCCGGATCGCCACCGAACTCGAGAACGTCGACCGCGCGCTGCTGGTCGCCGCCGTGCTGCTCGGAGCGCTCGCCAGCCTGCTGACCGTGACGACGGCCGGCCGGCTCTCGCGACCGATCGAGCGGCTCGACGCGGCGACCCGCCGGCTCGCCGCGGGCGAGTTCGATGCACCGCTTCCCGAGGAAGGGTTCGAAGAGACGCGGCAGCTCGCGCGGTCGTTCCGCGCGATGGCCTCCTCGCTCGCCGTCCAGCGCGCGACGCTCGAGCGGCGCGGCGCGGCGATGGAGGCGCTGATCGAGACGATGCCGGTCGCGGTCGTCGCCGTCGATCCTGCCGGCATCGTCCGGGCAGCCAACGCGCCGGCACGCGAGATGCTCGGCGTGCGTCCCGGCAAGCCGCTGCCCGACGATCGCGCCGGGACCGAAGTCGAACAGGCCCTCCGCCGCGCCTGCCGCCAATTGCTCGCCGCACCGGGCGACGCGCAGCGGGCGCTCGAGCTGACGGACGAGACGGGCCAGCGACGCAGCCTGCGGCTGATCGCCAGGGCCCTGCCGTTCTCGCAGCCCGGCGAGCCGGCCCGGCTGCTGGTCGTCGAGGACGTCTCCGACGAGGTCCGCTCGGAGCGGCTGATGGCGTGGGCCTCGATGGCACGGCGCATCGCCCACGAGATCAAGAACCCGCTGACGCCGATCAGCCTGATCGTCGAGCACGTGCGCGAGCTGGCGCGGCGCGAGGATCCGCAGCTTCCGGAGGCCCTTGCCCGCATGCTCGACACGATCTCCGAGCAGGTCGCCGTGCTCAGGGAAACCTCGCGGGAGTTTTCGGACTACGCCCGGCTGCTGGTCGCCCATCCCGAACCGCTCGACCTCGCCGAGGCGCTCCGGCGCTGGGTCGAGCCGTACCGCATCGCCTCGCCGGAGGCGGTCGAACTCGTGCTCGAGGTCCCGGACGACCTGCCGTCGATCGAGGCCGATCCGCGCCTGCTGCGCCGCGCGGTGATCAACCTGGTCGACAACGCGCTGGCCGCCGTCGGCGACCGGGGGCGGGTCACCGTGCGGGCGGAGCGCCACTCCGACCGGCGCGAGATCGTGATCGGCGTCGAGGACGACGGTCCGGGGATCGACCCGCAGATGGCCCGCCGACTGTTCGAGCCGGACGTGACGACGCGCGAGACCGGCTCGGGACTCGGGCTCGCGATCGCCCGGCAGTCGATCGAGGCCCACGGCGGGACGGTCGAACTCGACGAATCGCACCGGCCCGGAGCGCGCTTCGTGATCCGGCTGCCCCTCGACCGGAGCGCCGAGCCGGACCGCGGAGCCGGTTCTTGCTAACATCGCCCGGCCGGCGTGTTCCGGCGGATGCGAGGCATGGTGCTCGGAGCCTACGTCGACGCGCAGAAGCGCTACCGGATCCTCAACGAACTCGGGGCGGGCGGGTTCGCGCGGGTCCTGCTCTGCCGCGACCGGATCAGCCGCGAGTTTCGCGCCGTCAAGGTCGCCAACCGCATGGGAGACGAGTCGCTGCTGCGCGAGGCGCGCGGCCTGCGCTATCTCTCGCATCCCGGCATCGTGCGCGTCCACGAGGTCGGCGAGGATCCTTCGGGTCGGCTGTACCTCGTGATGGACTATCTCGAGGGACCGACGCTCAGCGACCTGCTCGAACACTTCCGCCGGCTGCCGGCGTGGGTCGCCGTCTCGCTCGGAATGGAGATCGCCCGGGCACTCGAGGCGATCCACGCCGAGGGGTTCGTCCACCGCGATCTCAATCCGAACAACGTGATCATCGAGCGCCGCTCGCGGCGCCCGATCGTCTGCGACTTCGGCATCGCGCGCGATCTCGGCCTTTCGACCCAGACCGGCTCGGGCGCCGGGACGCTGGCCTACATGCCGCCCGAACAGCTTCGAGGACGCGCGACGCCGCAGACCGACGTGTTCGCGCTGGCGGTCGTGCTGTACGAGATGCTGACCGGGCAGGTGCCATGGGGCGAGGCGCGCACGGCGATCATGGCGTACCGCATCCTGCGGCTGCACCGCCGCAACCTCGTGCGCCGGATGTCGGCCGCGCCGGAGCCGCTGCGTCCCGTCCTGCTGCGGGCGATGGCGCGCAATCCGCGCGAGCGCTACGTCTCGATCGGCGCGTTCCGCCGGGCGCTGGCCGACACGCCGGTGCGCAAGCGCGGGCGTTCCCTCGAACAGCTCCTCGACGCGTACTACAACATCCACCGCGTCTGCGCGACCTGCGGGACCGACCTGATCACCTACATGCGCTACTGCCCCGAGTGCGCCGACAAGAACCCGCTGCGATGGTCCGACGGCCACTCGAGCCGCTGCCCGAAGTGCCACTGGGGCCGCCATCCGTCGTGGCGTCACTGTCCGTGGTGCGGAGCCTCGGTCAGCCGCGTCTCACGGGCGCGCCCCCCCGCCTCCGCGCGCGGGCGCTGCCCTTCCTGTCGCGGGGCGGTACCGTTCTACGCGCGGTTCTGTCCGCACTGCCGTGAACGACTGAGCTGGGATCTCGAGTTCAAGATCCCCTGCCCCGGCTGCGGCTGGGGCATCGCCGCGCGCTGGCGCGGCTGTCCGTGGTGCGGACGCAAGCTGCGCCGGGAGCGGACACGACGCTCCAGCCCGTAGGTCGGCTCGATCTACCGCTCCTCGCGGCCGCGCACCATGCCGCGGACAGCGAACTTGACGAACACCGGCTCTTCGAGTTCCTCGGCATCGAGCCACAGTTCGAAGCGCTCCCCGACGAAACGACCCTCCGGGTGCGGAAAGTAGATCACGTCGGCCATCCAGGAGCGGCGCGGCAGCTCGACCCGGTCGCGCCGGATGTTCCGCTCTCCGAACCCGTCGACGAGTCCGCCGGGAAGCACGGGGAAGAACACCGCCAGCACCCGCTGCCACGGCGACCATGTCGAGCCGTAGATCGACACGAACTCGCGGCTGACGCGCAGATCGAGGGGCACGCCGCTGCTCATCGCCTCGCGCACCTCCTCGATCGACGCCATCGGGTAACGCCGCCCCTGCCCGTCGACCAGCGTGAACGACTCGCGGGTCAGCGTGATGCGGTCGAGCCCGAGATTGGTCACGCCGACCGCCAGCGGCACGAACGGCGCGTCCTCGCGTTCGCGGGCCGCCTGGACGTCGACCGCGAGCGCGACCAGCCTGCCTCGCTCGAGATACGTGAACGGCGTCAGGCGGGGGTGCAGGTCGCCCTCCCGTGGAAGCGTGCCCTTCCAGCCCGCACAGCCGGCCGAGACCGCCAGCCCGACGAGCAGCGCGACCGCGGCCGGCCCCGACCATCTGCGCGACACGCCGGCCGTGGCCGATCGCCTGTCGACGGAATCGCTCTTCATCGGTGTTCTCCTCCCGGCCGCCCGCGGCCGGCGGATCCGTCCCCTCGAAAGTGCGCGGCGACCAGGGCCCTGCGGTCGAGCTTGCCCATCGCATTGCGCGGCAAGTGTGCCACACGTCGGACATCGCGCGGCGTCTTGAAGCCGGCGAGCCGCCGGCGGCACCACGCGGCGAGTTCCGCGGAGTCGAGGTTCTCGTCCGCGACGACGAACGCGACGACCCGTTCGCCCCACTCCGCGTCCGGAATGCCGCAGACCGCCGCTTCGGCGACCCGGGGGTGCGCTTCGAGCACCTCTTCGACTTCGCGCGGATGGACGTTGAACCCGCCGCTGATGATCAGCTCATGACGGCGGCCGAGCAGCGTGACGTACCCGGTCGACGGATCGCGGCGTGCCAGGTCGCCGGTGCGGAACCACCGTCGTCCGTCCGGATCGACGAGGAAGCTCTCGCGGGTCTTCCGCTCGTCGCCGAGATAGCCGCGGAAGACGTGCGGGCCGGCGACGAGCAGCTCGCCCTCGGCGCCGTCCGCGACCGGTGCACCGCGCGGATCGACGATGCGCACCGCGACGCCGGGCAGCGGCGTGCCGACCGTGCCGGGCCGGCGCGGGCCGGCGTACGGGTTGGCGAGGTTCATCCCGGTCTCGGTCATGCCGTAGCGCTCGAGGATCTCGTGTCCGCTGACGGCGCGGAACGCCTCGAACGTCTCCGGCGCCAGGGGCGCGCTGCCGGAACAGAACAGCCGCACCGCCGGCAGCGAGCGGACGCCCCGCCTCGCGAGCGCTTCGGCGAGCCGCACGTAGAGCGTCGGCACGCCGTAGAACAGGCTCGCCTCGCCTGCGACCAGGGCCTCCGCCACGACGTCCGCGTCGAAGCGCCGGTGCAGCACGACGGTGCCGCCGGCGGCAAGCGTCGTCAGCAGACCGACGACCAGCCCGTGGGTGTGAAACAGCGGGAGGGTGAGCAGCAGGCGGTCCGCGGCGCCGATGCGCCACGCGGTGATCAGTCCGGCGATCGTGGCCACGACGTTGCCGTGCGTCAGCACCGCCCCCTTGCTGCGCCCTGTCGTTCCGGACGTGTACAGCAGCAATGCGGGAGCATCCTCGTCGATGCGGCGACCGGGCGGTGGTGCCGCGGTGGCGGTGCGGGGCCGGTGTGTCTGGAGATCGATCAGCGCGAGGCCGGAGCGCTTCGCGAACCCGGCCTCGTCGACCACCGCACGCCGGTCCCCGTCGTGGACCAGCAGCACCGGCGCCGCGTCCTCGACGATCGGCGCCAGCTCGCGCCCCGTGTAGCGCGTGTTGAGCGGCAGGGCGACGGCGCCGAGACGCCAGATCGCGATCAGCAGCCCGGCGACCTCCACGCGATTGCCGAGCAGCAGGGCGACGCGGTCGCCGGGGCGGACTCCGCGGGCCGCAAGGTCCGCCGCAAGCGCGGCCGACCGCGCGGCCAGCGCTTCGAACGTCACCGCCCCGCCGGTGATCGCCGGTCCGTCGAGGGCGATCGCGGCACGGCGATCGCGGCAGGCGGCGTCGAGAAGGTCGAGCAGGGTCACGGCACGGCTCCCGGTGGCGTCGGCGTCAGCGGGCGATCTGCCGCGCGACGCGGGCGATCACCTGCAATGCGGCCTCGAGTCGTTCGAGATCGATGATCCCCGGACCGATCCAGACCCCCTCGCCGAACACGAGTCCGGAAGGCCGCGCGAGCCGCATCGCAACCTCGACGCCCGGCGCCCCTTCCGGAATCTCGAGCAGCAGCGGCGCGTGGCGGGACCATCGCTCGAGCAGGCGAAAGTCGAACCTCGTGGCCGACGAACTCCCCCGGGGGCGGGGCCGGACCCACAGCGCCGAGACGCCTTCCGGCAGCGCGGGGACCCTGGCGGCCTGCTGGTCGGCCCGGACGATCGTCGCCGCGGCGGCCTCCGGAGGCGGCGCGCCGGGCGGCACGACGGCCACCGAGAACCCGCGCGGGAGTTCGGCTCCTTCCTCGAGGACCGCCAGCCGCGCCACCAGCGGCGGAAGACCGGCGACGATCTCCCGTGCGCGCTCCGGAGGTACGGCCAGCGGACCCCGCTCGCCGATCGCCACCGCGACCCCGTCCGCGCCGAGCGCCGCCGCCTCGAGCGCCTGCCCGGGATCGGTCACGCCATGGACGACGGCGCGGACGGTACGCATCACTTGATGGCGAACTTGACGAGGATCGGTTCTTCGAGTTCCTCGGCCTTCATCCACAGCTCGAAGCGATGGCCGATGATCTCGCCCTCGGGATGCGGAAAGTAGATGACATCGACCATCCAGGTCGCCCGCGGCAGATTGAGGTGATCGCGCACGACGCTGCGGCGCAGGAAGACCGGATCGCCCTCGATGTCCTGCAGCGGGAAGAACACCGAAGGAATCCGGTGCCAGCCGCTGTAGCTGGAACCGAACACGTCCACGAACGTGTGCGAAAACCGCAGGTCGTACTTCATCAGTCCGCCGAGCGCGGCCCGCACCTCGCGAATGCCGGCCATCGGATACCGGCGACCTGCCTCGTCGACCAGCGTCAGCGACTCGCGGTCGATCGTCAGCGACGGCAGGCCGATGTTGGCCACGCCGATCCCGATCGGGATGAACGGCTTGTTCTCGCGCTGGATCGCCGCCGAAACGTCCGCGGCCAGCGCGACGAGCCGGCCCCGCTCGAGGTAGGTGTACCGCGTGAGCCGCGGATGGAGACCTTCTTCCTGGGGCAGCGCCCCCCCGACCGACGCGCACCCCGTGGACAGTGCCATCAGCGCGATCAGGCCGGCGACCGCGGCCGGCAGCGCCCCCCGTTCCAGAGGCTTTCCCATGACGGTTCTCCGTCCCGGCCGCTCGCGCCGTCCTCCGCGAGCCCGGGCTCTTTCCAGTCTACGCCCGGTCGCCGGCCCCCG
>JAJRXN010000281.1 GCA_024276295.1 Acidobacteriota bacterium | reverse complement strand
GCGACGTACAGCACGGGACGCGCGCCGTCGAGATGCTCGACGAACCATGCCGGTTCGCACCATTCGAGCGACTCCTGATTGTGGCATTCTTGGCGAGCCGCCTGTTCGTCACAACCCTTGAAGCCGCAGATCAGATTGTCCGCGAACCGCGCACCACTGATGCAGAACACCTGTGCCCGGAACAGCGAGTCGATCGCCGTCGCGTCCTGTCCCATCAGACCGCCGAAGCTCCAGCCGATGTACCCGACTCGTGCGGCGTCGAAGTTGCGGGTGTCGTCGAGTACATCGAGGACCATCACGGCACGGCGGATGTCGACGATGTTCTGATAGGTCCACGCCGTGCGCGTCGGGCCGTCCGTGGTTGCGTCCCACAGTGCGGATGCGCTCTCCCAGCGCTCCCGGTAGTACCGGAACGTGATCACCATCGCGGCGATTCCCGAGCTGGCCCACATCTCGGCGATGTTCTGCATGCCCGCAACGTCACGCCCGTCTCCACCGCCGGGCCCCATGATCGTAACAGGAAAGGGGCCGTCGCCCTGGTTTCGCGGATAGACGACATAGGCGGGCACCCGCTGGCCGTTCGTCGAGCGCTACGACAGATCGATGTACGTGCAGCAGTCTTCGCCCCAGTTCCCGTCGGACTGCGGCCCGATCCCGTCCCACTCGTCGACGATCTCGAGATCCAGCGGCAGCTCCGCATGGCGGTCGGCCCGCTCGACACGATCCTCCCACGTCGGATGCGGAAAGCTGCAGTCCGATGCCGCCGGGCCGCGATCGGCGGTACCCGGTCCGGGGAGCAGGGCGGCCGTGAGCAGCAACGGGGAGATCCTCGACAGCCGTCGGTGCGTCATGACTGCAGTCTACGTCGCCGGTGACCGCCTCGGCTCGGCCCGCCGTGGAGCGTCCGGCGCTCCGGGCATACGCAGCGCCGATTCTGCGATCATCACCGGAACTGATGTAGAGTCCGGCCCCGGGAAGCATGGAACTCGTGGATTTCGTCCGGCAATTCCTGGCGCGCCCCGGCATCACCGGGGCGCTGGCCCCGAGTTCGAGCGCTCTGGCCGAGCTGATCGTCGAGGCGGCCGGCGTGGCCGGCGCGCGTGTCGTCGTGGAACTCGGACCGGGCGCCGGCGTGTTCACCGAGGTGATCCTGCGCCGGCTGGCCGCCGGGGCGACGTTCTTCGCGGTCGAGATCAATCCCGAATTCGTTCGGGCGACGAAGCAGCGTTGTCCGGACGCGGTCGTCCACGAGGGGTCGGCGGAGGACCTGCCGCGGTTCCTCGACCGCCACGGCCACCGGAACTGCGATGCGATCGTCTGCGGGCTGCCGTGGGCCTCGTTCAGGGAACCGCTCCAGGATGCGCTGCTCGGCGCGATCGTCGCCGCGCTGGCGCCAGGGGGCCGGTTCGCGACCTTCGCCTACCTGCAGGGACTCGCTCTTCCGGCCGGCCGCCGGTTTCGCCGGAAGCTCGCCGGCCACTTCCGGACCGTGACGAGAACGAGAACCGTCTGGGCCAACCTCCCGCCTGCCTTCGTCTACAGGGCGGAGAAGTAGGGCGCAGGCGGCGAGCGTCGGCGCCTGCACGCGTGGTCATGCCTTGCCGTCGGGCCCCTTCCGTGGCCGCGCGAGCGCGCGGCTGCGCCACAGCTCGTAGACGATCGGGATCAGGACGAGGCTCAGGATCGTAGCCGTCGCCATGCCGCCGATCATCGGGGCGGCGAT
>JAJRXN010000280.1 GCA_024276295.1 Acidobacteriota bacterium | reverse complement strand
GCATCCTGCTCGACGACGTGGCGACGATCCGCGACGGGTTCGAGGACACGAACCAGTGGACCACCTTCAACGACCAGCCGGCGCAGGTGGTCGAGGTCTACCGCGTCGGGGACCAGAGCATCCTCGACGTCGCCGAGACGGTCAAGCGATACGTCGCCGACGCCGGGAGCTGGCTGCCGGAGGGAATTTCGCTCCAGGCGTTCCGCGACCAGTCGATCGCGATGCGCGGCAGAATCAACCTGCTGCTGCGCAACGGCGCTGCCGGTTTCGTGCTGGTGTTCATCTCGCTGGCGTTGTTCTTGCGCTTTCGACTGGCGTTCTGGGTCTCGATCGGCATCCCGATCGCGTTCCTCGGAGCGCTGTGGATGATGCCGGCGCTCGACGTGACGATCAACATGATCTCGCTGTTCGGGTTCATCATCGTGCTCGGCATCGTCGTCGACGACGCGATCGTCGTCGGCGAGAACATCCATACCTGGCAGGAGCGGACGGGCAGCGGCGTGGAAGGCGCCGTCGAAGGTGCGCGTCGTGTCGGCATGCCGGTGATCTTCGCCGTGCTGACGACGGTTGCCGCCTTCGTGCCGATCCTCAACGTCGGCGGCAACACCGGCAAGATGATGCGCGTCATCCCGCTGATCGTGATCCCGACGCTGATGTTCTCGCTGATCGAATCGCTGCTGGTCCTCCCGGTGCATCTGCGCCACGCGCACCGGGAGAAGGCGGCACCGGCCGCGCATCGTGGCGGCATCCTGGCGCCGGTGCGGCCGATCTACCGCGGCTGGCGCCGGTTGCAGGCGCGATTCGCCGATAGCGTGCAGTTCGTGATCCACAGGATCTACGCGCCGTCGCTCGACTGGGGGCTGCGCTGGCGCTACCTGACGATCGCGATCGGCATCTCGACGCTGCTGCTCAGTGCCGGCCTGGTCGGCGGCGGGTTCATCAAGTTCGTCTTCTTCCCGACGGTCGAGGCGGACTTCATCGCGGGGCGCGTGACGATGCCGCTCGGAACTCCGGAAGCGCGGACCGCCAAGACGATCGCTCGACTCGACGAGGCGGCCCGGCGCCTGCGCGAGCAGATCCGCGAGGAGACCGGCCAGGACGTGTTCAAGAGCATCGCGACGTCGGTCGGCGCCCAGCCGATGCGCGGCCAGCAGCATGGCGCGGCGGGAGCCCGGCGGGACTTCTCGGGCACGCACCTCGGCGAGGTGGCGATCGAACTCGTCCCTTCGGAACAGCGCTCGATCCCCAGCCGTGCGATCGTCTCGCGCTGGCGCGACATGGTCGGCGCCGTACCCGATGCGCGCGAAGTCGCGTTCACCTCGTCGCTGTTCACCCCCGGTGAGCCGATCAACATCCAGCTCACCGGGTTCCGGATGGACGAGCTGAGAGCCGCCGCAGCGGAACTCCGGCAGAAGCTCGGTACGTACGAGGGCGTCTACGACGTGGCCGACTCGTACCAGGCGGGCAAGCGCGAGATCAAGCTGGGCATCCTGCCCGAGGCCGAGGCGACGGGCGTCCGTCTGGCCGACCTCGGCCGGCAGGTGCGGCAGGCGTTCTTCGGCGAGGAGGCCCAGCGGATCCAGCGCGGGCGGGACGACGTGCGCGTGATGGTGCGCTACCCGGAAGCCGAGCGGAAGTCGCTCGCGAATCTCGACGCGATGCGCGTGCGTACGGCCGACGGGGGGGAGATCCCCTTCGGTTCGGTGGCGCGGGCCCGTCTCGGCGAGGGCTACGCGTCGATCACGCGGGTCGATCGGCGACGGGCCGTCAACGTCACCGCCGAGGTCGACGAGGCGCGGGGCAACGCCAACGACGTGCTGGCCGATCTCGAGCGCGAGTTCCTGCCGCTGCTCAAGGCGCGCCATCCGGGGCTGACGTACTCCTTCGAGGGCCAGGGCCGCGAGCAGCGTGACACGATGCACGGCCTGCTGCGTGGATTCGCGGTCGCGCTGATCGCGATCTACGCGTTGATGGCGGTGCCGTTCCGGTCGTACGTCCAGCCGCTGCTGGTGATGTCCGCGATTCCGTTCGGACTGGTCGGCGCGGTCTGGGGCCACGTGGTGATGGGGCTGGACCTGACGATCCTCTCGATGTTCGGACTCGTCGCCCTGACCGGGGTGGTGGTCAACGACTCGCTGGTGCTGGTCGACCACATCAACGTGTTGCGGCGGGAGGGCGTCCCGCTCGACCGCGCGGTCCGCGAGGCGGGGGTGGCCCGCTTCCGGCCGATCCTGCTGACCTCGATCACGACCTTTGCCGGGCTGACACCGCTGCTGCTCGAACGTTCCGTGCAGGCGCAGTTCCTGATTCCGCTGGCCGTCTCGCTCGGCTTTGGCGTGATCTTCTCGACGTTCATCTCGCTCGGACTGGTGCCGGCCGGCTATCTCGTGATCGAGGATGCCAAGCGGCTCGGCCGCTGGCTGCTCGGCCGCAGCGAACCCGATGCCGCCGAAGGCGTCGCGACGTGAACCGCGATCAGGGGAAGATGCCGCGCTTGCGGTAGGCCTCGCCGATCCGCCGGATCGCGAGCACGAACGCGGCGGTGCGCAGATCGGTCACGCCCCGGGTCCGGCGCAGCGTCTCCGACAGGTGCTGGTAGGCCTTGCTCATCGTCTCCTCCAGTCCGGAATTGACGATGTCCTCCTCGCCGATCCCCCGCGTCAGCGCCCGGCGGATCTGCCCCGGAAACTCGCGGCCGGTGATCGACTCGACCGCGTTGACCAGGTTCTCGCGTTTCTTCTCATCGAGGCGCTTTTCGAGCCGGCCGTAACGCATGTGGGACAGGTTCTTGGTCCACTCGAAGTACGAGACCGTCACTCCCCCGGCATTGAGGAAGATGTCGGGGATCACGACGATTCCGCGCTCGAGCAGGATCTTCTCGGCGTCGGGCGTGGTCGGCCCGTTGGCCCCTTCCGCCACGATGCGGGCCTTGATCCGCCGCGCATTGGCCAGGTTGATCTGGTTCTCGAGCGCGGCGGGGATCAGGATGTCGCACTCGACCTCGAGGCAGTCCGTGCCGCGCTCGAGCACCTTGCCGTGCGGATAACCCTTGACGCCCTTCTTCCGCCGGCGCCAACGGGCGAGCCTGTCCACGTCGATTCCGTCGGAGTCGACGACGGTTCCGTCCCACTCGCCGACGGCGACGATCCTCGCGCCGTCTTCCTTGGCCAGGATGCTCGCCGCATGGTAGCCGACGTTGCCGAGCCCCTGGACCGAGACGCGCTTGCCCTCGAGTCCGCCTTCGAGACCGGCCCGAGCCACGTCGCGGGGATGACGGAAGAACTCGCGCAGGCCGAAGACGACACCACGGCCGGTCGCCGCACGCCGGCCCTCGACGCCACCCTGGTCGACCGGCTTGCCGGTCACGCAGGCCATGTTGTCGAGCTGGCCCGGGTGGAACGCGTCGTAGGTGTCGGCGATCCAGGCCATCTCCCGCTCACCCGTACCGTAATCGGGCGCCGGGACGTTCTCGCCGGGACCGATGAACCCCTTGCGTATCAGTTCGTGCGTGAAGCGGCGGGTGATCTTCTCGAGCTGTTTTTCCGTGTAGTCCCGCGGCCGCAGGCAGACCCCACCCTTGGATCCACCGAACGGAACGTCGACCACGGCGCACTTGTAGGTCATCAGCGCCGCGAGGGCCATGATCTCGTCCTGGTCGACCATCGCGCTGTAGCGGATCCCTCCCTTGAGCGGCTTGGCGTGGTGGCTGTGCTCGGCCCGCCAGCCGAAGAACATGCGGTACTCGCGGCCGAACTTGACCGGGAACTGCACGAAATAGACGTTGTTGCAGACCCTGATCTGGTCGAGCAGTCCGCGTGGCAGATTGACGAAACGTGCCGCGTTCTCGAACTGGCGCTCGACGATCCGGTACAGGTTGAGTTCCTCGGGCCGTCGCCCGGTCTTGCGGCGCACTGCCATGACTGCCGTCTCCTCCGCCCCGTCGGCCCGCCGGGCTACCTGGTGCGGCGCGGATTGTCCGCGGCCACGCCGGGATCGTCAAGCCAGCGAGTCCGGAAGACGCACAACCCCGGCGCGAAGGCCGGGGCTGGCAGGAGTCGTGAGCGCAGTCCCGCGGGGCCGCGCCGGTTTCCGGCTGGCTACTGCCCGCCGCTTTCGGCGTTGGCCTTCAGGGCGCTGATCAGCGCGCGGTCGGCTTCCGCGTCCGGATGATCCGGCTCGGCCGCGACGAACCGCTCGAGGGACGCGATGGCCTCGGGGATCTTGCCCTCCTTCAGCAGCAGGTAGCCGCGCAGCCTGTGCACGAGGGTCAGCGACGGGTCCTTGGCCTCGGCCCGGGCGAGCATGCTCTTCGCGGCGTCGTATTCCTCGCGGTTGTAGAGCGCGACCGCCTCGTTGTAGAGCGCCTTGGCCACCTCTTCCGCAGCTCCCGGCGCGCGGGAGAGCACGGCCAGCGCCTCCTCCCGGCGGCCCATCTCGTCGAGCAGCGAGTAGATCTGGAAGTACGCGTTGAGGTAGGACGGATCCTTCTCGATCACCTTCTCGAAGACGGCGATGGCTTCTTCATGCTGGCCGGCGTCCCGCAGGGCGACACCCCGGTTGATCATCAGCGCCAGATCGTCGGTGCCACCTTCGAGTTCGCGACCGAAAGCATCGGCCGCTTCGGCGAACATCCGCCTGACCGCGTCACCGCCCTGCGTTCCCTCCTTCTTCGCCGCCTGGGCCTTCCTGAGCAGGGCGAGTCCCAGAGCACCGAAAACTCCCGGCTGATCGGGCGCAAGCTCTGCGGCACGGCTGAGCACGTCGACGGCTTCCTGCACACGGCCGACGCTGGTGAGCGCGACGCCACGGACATAGAGCACGGAACCGATGTCGGCATCCTTTTCCAGCACCTTGTCGCTCAGGGCGATGACCTGCTGCATGTCGCCTGCGGAAAAGGCCTCGCGGAGTTCGGCGAGCGGGCCCTCCATCTCCTTGAAGATCATCGCCTGCTTGAGTTTCCGGCGGACGGAAGGATCGGCCGCCGTCAGACTGATCCGGGCGTTGCCGCCCGCGATCAGCCGCACCGGCGGCAGGCCCTCGTCCGGATGGGCGTCACTCTGCTGCTCGAGCAGCATCGCACCCGACTTGTCACGAATCACGACGTGGATCGAGCGGAGGAAGTAGTCGTCTCCCTGCAGCGAGATGCGATACGTCCCCGCCGGAAAGAAGCTGTGACGGAACTTGCCGTTCCTGCCGACCTTCAGTTCGCGCCGCAGCTCCGTCGTTCCGGCGTCCGCCGGCTCGAAGACCAGCACCTGCCGCCCGAGCGGCGTGCCGTCCTCCAGCTTGACCTCACCCTGGATCCGGGCCGGGTGGAGCTGGCCGAAGGCACTGGTTGCGAGCGCGCCCAGAAGCAGCCCGCAGACAGCCAGACTCGACGGCAGACGCGGCACGCCGCGCATGGAAAAACCGGCGCGTAGCGGATAACTCACTGAAAATCCTCCGTTTCTTCTCCGGTCAGCCGCGCCGAGGATGCCTCCGCGCAACGGGGGAACGGCCATCGATCGGCCCTGATTCTAGAAGCGGCCGGCACTCCGGGCCAGTTTCGACCGCGGCCCGCGGGGACTCAGGATCCCCTGT
>JAJRXN010000279.1 GCA_024276295.1 Acidobacteriota bacterium | reverse complement strand
CTCCTGGACGCGAAAGCCGAAGCGCCCATCGACGACGACGAGATCACCGCGCGCGTAGGCTCTCCCCTGGACGAACAACGTGACCTGCTCTCCCTCGGCATTGCCGAGCGGGACCCCGTCGCCCTCGCGCAGCGCGAGCAGCTCTTCGAGCGTCATGCCATGCTCGCCGAGCCTCACCTCCACCGGCAGTTCGAGCGCGTCGAGACCGGAGAACGCGGTTCCCGGGGCCGCCTGCGCGGCGGGAGGATCGGCGACAGCCGTCGTGTCTTCACTCATCAGTCCTGTCTCCCGGTGGTGCGCTCGGCGAGCTGGCCGGACGCACCGCCCTGTCGTTGGAACCCCTCGATCGTGAACACCGAACCCTGGTCGTCCTGCTGGAGACGTCCGCGCGCCATCGCCCGGCCGTTGACCTTCAGCGTCAGCAGGTCGCTCTCCTGCACGTCGAGTTGCAGGACGTGGCCGACGGCCAGGCGCCGCAGGTCCCCGTAGCAGGCGGTCGTGCCCTCGACGGCGAGTTCGAGCCGGACCGGAACGCGTACCAGCGCCGCCGCGAGTTGCGGCGAGGGCTCGGGGGACCGCTCCGCCGGGGCCGGCTCCTCGGTCAACCAGTCGATCAGCTCGGACGTGACGAACGCCTGCAGCAGCGCCTCGCCGAACGGCGTCGTGACGCGGAACTGCACCGAGGCAAACACGCCGCCGTAGTCCGCCAGGCGGCCTTCCGCCGGCTCGGTCTCGACACCGGCGGCATGCGGACCGCCCTCGGAACGCCGCCGGGCGATCGCGTCCGTCAGCTTGCCGAAGCAGACCCCGAGGAGCTGGCGCTCGACCGGCGTGAGTTCACCCGGTTCACCCGCCTCGCCCCGTCCGCCCTGCAGCCGGTCGAGGATCGCCGCGGCCAGGCTCGGGTGCAGCGCGAGTCCGCCCCAGAGTCGTTCTCCGGGACCCTCGATCAGTCCGAGCACCTCGGGCGCGCCGTCGCCTTCGAAGATCTTCGCCGCCGGAACCTGCACGATCCCGGCGAAACGCACGCCGACCGCCTCGTCGCTGCACAGCAGCGCCGACAGTTCGCGGGCCAGATCGGGCGTCAGCCGCTCGAAGGCGCGCTGCGCGGCCTCCAGGCGCCGGGTGGAAAGCACGACCGGGTTGCGCAGGCTGAACTCGATCGCCGACGCCGGCTGCGTCGCCGCCTGGCTCGCTTCCTCCTCGACCTTGAGCAGGGCGTCCATCTCCTCCGATGTCAGCAGGCGGCTCATGCCAGCGTCTCCGGCACCGAGACGCGGGTCGCGATCCGCGCGCGCAGTCGCGAGACCGCACGGGTGTGGATCTGGCACACGCGCGATTCGGTGACGCCCAGGATCTCGCCGATCTCGCGCAGCGACAGACCACGCTCGTAGTACAGGCTCAGCACGAGCTTCTCGCGCTCCGGCAGTCCCGTGATCTCCTCGCCGACGAGACGGCGCCGCTCGTCGGCCTCGAGGGCACTGAGCGGATCCGCGCCGTCGTCGACCGGCTCACCGCCTTCCTCTTCCGACCAGGCGGTGCTGATCCGGCTCGCGCGGGCCCGGACGTAGATCCTTTGCAACTCCTCGAGCGTCACGCCGAGTTCGTCGGCGATCGCCTCGTCATCGGCGGCCGTCCCGGTCCGGTTCTCGACGGCCGCGATCGCCGAGTCGAGCAGCCGCGCCGCACGACGGACCGAGCGTGGAGCCCAGTCTCGGCTGCGCACGCCATCGAGAATCGCGCCGCGGATGCGCGTCTCGGCGTACGTCTTGAACCGCACCTTGCGCTTCGGGTCGAAGCTGTCGATCGCATCGATCAGGCCCAGCATGCCGTCGCCGATCAGGTCGTTGATGTCGATCGTTCCCGACAGTCGGCGCCCGATGCGGTGCGCGAGGAACTTGACCAGCGGTGCGTGAGCCAGCAGCAACGCGTCCCGTTCCTCCGAGCCGACCTCGCGCGCGGCATCGGTCCAGTGGACGTCCGGGTCGACGAGCACCGTCGAGTTGGCCTGCGCGCTCAATGGACGACATCCCTCGTCTGGACGTTTTCTGGCCATCGTTCCCCCACCGTCGCGCCCCACGGGCGTCCGACGAAACGCAGATAGCTCGCGGCGAGCAGTTCGATCTGGCGGCTCGCCGGCGCCATCGGTTCGGCGAGCAGCGCCGGCCGCTGGTCGATGGCGGCCTCGCGAACCGCACGATCGTTCGGTACCCAGCCGTCGAGGCCGAGCCGCCGACCGAGGAACCTCTCGCTGGCGGCACACAGCCGGCGGTGCACGCGGCGCGCCTCCGCCTCGTCGCGGACGCCGTTGACCAGCAGGCCGACCGGGAGCTGCGGCCGGCGCCGGGCGAGCACCTTGAGAGCGGCGTAAGCGTCGACCAGGGCCGCGGGCTCGGGCCAGGTCACCAGCAGGACGCGGGAAGACCGGATCGCGATCTCGCTGACCTGCGGGCCGATGCCCGCCGCGTTGTCGAAGATCAGCACGTCTGACGTCGCCCGCAGCTGCCCGAGCGCCTCGAACAGGCGGTCGAATGCCGAGCCCGGAAGCTGCGTCAGTTCCTGGAGACCCGACCCCGCGGCGACGACACGCACGCCACGCGGCCCCTCGACGATGATCTCGTCGAGCGGCACGTCGCCGAAGAAGTAGTGTTCGATCGTCTTCTCGGGGATCACCCCGAGCAGCACGTCCAGATTCGCCAGACTGAGGTCACCGTCGACCAGCGTCACGCGGGCTCCGAAGCCCGCCAGCGCCACCGCGAGATTCGCGGCGATCGTCGTCTTGCCGACGCCGCCCTTTCCGGAAGCGAGCGCAACGGAAAAGCAGGGACTGGCACCTGTCGCTGGTCCACGACCATGTCGAGTCGTCATCGAGTCTCCTTCATCGTGGCGGCCCGGGCGGCCGTCGCACCGGAGCGTGTCGTCGCCGGAATCTGCGAACGGGAATCGACTGCCGGAATCGCCCAGGCCGCGAGCCCGCGCACGGTCGCCCGCGCCAGGTCGTCCGGAATCACGGGACCGGTCGTCACGTGCCGGACCGGTAGACCGGTCCGCACCAGCACGCTGATCAGTCCGCCGGCCCTCGCCGCCTCGTCGAGCTTCGTCACGCCGACGCAGGTCGGTTCGAGCCGCGAGAAGCGATGCACCGTGTCGGTGACCGCACGGCGGTCGGCATCCGCCGCGAGCAGCAGTTCGATCTCGCAGTGATCGAGTCGCCCCGTCAGCGTCCGGATGCGGCGCACCACGTCGGCATCGCCGCGCGAGACGCCCGGCGTGTCGACAAGCAGCAACCCGTGGCGACCGGCCGCACGACGGGCGCGGATCACCTCGTCCTCGTCGCGGAGGGCACGGAACGGCAGCCCCATGGCCCGCGCGGTCGCCTCGAGCTGCTCGAGTCCGCCGAGCCGCTGGTCGTCCATCGACGCCAGCACGACCGGACCATCGCGTCGCGCCGCCTCGCGCGCGGCGATCTTGGCGATCGTCGTCGTCTTGCCGACGCCCGGCGGCCCGACGATGGCCAACGACTGACCGCTCCGGGGCTCGTCACCGTCGACCCGCAGCCAGAGCGCGAGCGCCACGCGCAGTGCCCGCGCCGCGTCGTCGCCGGCCTCGCTGGCCCGCGCGGCCGCGGCCGCGGCGATGCGCGCCGCCAGCGGCCGGGCGAAGCCGTCGGCGACGAGTCGCTCGTGCAGCTCCTCGTAGAGAACACGGACCGGCTCGTCGGACCGCGGCGGTTCGGGGCGCGCCGGAGCCGGGCGCTCGGCCACCGCAAGCACCTCGACGCCTCGGCCCGTGCGCCGCGTCTCGAGCACGCAGGCCTCCGGACCGAGTTCGCGGCGAGCGCGCGCGAGCGCCTCGGCGGCAGAACGGCCATGGAAGGTGTGGATCAGCATGTCAGGACACCGTCGCGATCACCCGCAGCCGGATTTCGGGCGGGATCTCGACTGTCGAGAGCACGGGGGTGTGGGCCAGGCGCGGACGCAGCAGCGCCGCGAGGGCCGGGCGAAGAGCCGGGCCGACGAGTACGGCGGCCTGCGTACCGGCGCCGGAGACGGCCGCGACCAGTCGACCGACGACGGCGCGCGCACGTTCCGGATCGATCCCCTGCGGCTCTCCCCCTTCGGAGGAACGCGCGAAGGCCACGGTCAGCTCCTGCTCGACCGGCGGATCGAGCGAGACGACCTTCAGCTCGCCGTCGCCCTCGACGAGCGGAGCGACGATCGTCCGTCCGAGGGCACGACGCGCCGCCTCGACGAGCTGGTCGATCTCGCGCGTCGTCGCCGCCACGTCGGTGATCGCCTCGAGAATCGCCGGCAGGTCGCGGATCGGGATCCGCTCGCGCAGCAGGCCCTGCAGGACGCGCTGGACCTCGCCGACCGTCAGCCGCTCGGGGACCAGCTCGGCGACGGTCTTGGGATGGGTCTTCTGGAGCTGGTCGATCAGGCGCGCCACGTCGTCGCGACCGAGCAGTTCGTCCGAATGCCTGTGGATCACCTCCATCAGGTGCGTCGAGAGCACCGACGGCGGATCGACGACCGTGTAGCCGGCGCTGGCCGCCTCGTCGGCGCGCTGCGGTTCGATCCACAGCGCCGGCAGACCGAACGCCGGATCGCGCGTCTTCTCGCCCTCGATCGCGCGCGACGCCCCGGCATCGAGCGCCAGCATCTGCTGGCGCGGGATGCGGCCGTCGGCAACCGGCGTCCCTCGCAGCAGGATCCGGTAGCGGTCCGGGGCCAGCTGGAGGTTGTCGCGGATGCGCACCGGCGGCACGACGAATCCCATGTCGCCGGCGATCTGGCCGCGCAGTGCCCGGATCTTGTCGAGGATGCCGCCGGCACGTTCGACGCCGACGGTCTCGAGCAGGTCGTACCCCAGCTCGACGCACAGCGGATCGACCGCCAGCATCGGCTCGACCTGGTCCTCCCCCGCCTCGGCCTCCGCCTCGACCTGCTCGGCCTCGGCCGGCTGCCGTTCGCGCTGCTCGGCCGCCCGCGCCGCGGCGAAGGTCGCCGCCGAGAGCACGAGAAACGCAATCGTCGGCAGGCCCGGCACGAGCCCGAGGACCAGCAGCGTCGCCGAGGCGATCTTGAGCGGCCGCGGCGAGAGGAGCAGTTGCGAGACGACGACGTCGCCGAGCGCTCCCTGCTGGGCGGCCCGGGTGGTGATGATGCCGCCGGCGACCGCGACGAGCAGTGCCGGAATCGCCGTCACCAGGCCGTCGCCGATGGTCAGGACCGAGTAGTTCTCGACCGCGTGGGCGGCGGTCATCCCCTTCTGCAGCACACCGATCGCCAGGCCGGCGACGATGTTGATGATCGTGATCAGCAGCGAGGCGACGGCGTCACGCTGCGTGAATCGCACGGCGCCGTCCATCGACCCGAAGAACTCGGCCTCCTGCTGGATCGCGCTGCGCCGCTCGATCGCCTCGCGCTCGGTGATCAGTCCCGCATTGAGATCGGCGTCGATCGCCATCTGCTTTCCGGGCAGGGCGTCGAGGGTGAACCGTGCCGTGACCTCGGAGATGCGCGTCGAGCCGTGCGCGATGACGACGAACTGGACGACGAGCAGCACGAGGAACACGACGAGACCGACGGTGAACGACCCGCCGACGACGAAGTTGCCGAAGGCGTTGATCACCTGCCCCGCGGCACCGGTGCCCTGTTCGCCGTGGAGCAGGATCAGCCGCGTCGAGGCGATGTTCAGCGAGAGCCGGAACAGCGTCGCCAGCAGCAGGATCGACGGGAAGGCCGTGAATTCGGTCGGTCCCGGCACGTACATCGCCGAGATCAGGATCAGCAGCGACGCCGCGATGTTGCAGGTGATGAGCAGATCGAGCAGCGCTGTCGGCAGCGGGACGAGGATCAGCGCCAGCATCACGAGCACACCGATCGGAATCAGCAGGTGCGAACGCGATCCGGCACTCCCGGCAACGGCGACGGCGGAACTCATCGCGACCTCGCCAGCGTCGGATCAGCGTCCAGATCGAGGCCGTGGTTCGGCCGGTAGCTCCGGCGACCCCGCTGGGCGACGTAGGCGATCACCTCGGCGACGGCGCGGTACAGGGCCGCCGGGATCACCCGGCCGACTTCGCACAGCCGCTCGAGTGCGCGGGCCAGCGGTGGATCCTCGACCAGCGGAACGCCGTGCTCGCGCGCAATCTCGCGGATCCGTGCGGCGATCACGCCCCGTCCCTTGGCGACCACGACCGGCACGGGCGCCTCGCGGCTGTCGTAGCGCAGCGCCACGGCGACGTGCGTCGGGTTCGTCACGACGACCGTCGCATCCGGCACGGCGGTCATCATCCGCCGCTGGGCGAGCTGGAGCTGCCGGCGGCGACGATGACTGCGGATCTGCGGATCGCCCTCGGTCTCGCGCAGGTCGTCGCGCAGCTCCTTCTTTGTCATGAACAGCCCGCGGTACCAGTGGCGGCGGCTGAAGCCGACATCGATCACCGCGATTACGAGACCGAGGATCAGTGTCTGGCGCAGAACGAGCGTCACGACGCGGTCGGCCATCAGGGCGATCTGCCACACCGGCGAGCTGGCGAGCGTGACGATCGTCGGCCACGAGTCGACGATGATCCACGTCACGACGAGCGCGTAGAGCGAGAGCTTGGCGGCGGCCTTGGCGGCGGCGACGAGCTTGGTCGCATTGACGAAGTTCTTCAGACCCTTGACCGGGTCGAGCTTGTTCCACTCGAACTTGAGCGGCTCCTTCTTGATGCGGAATCCCGTCTGCGCGAACTGGGCCGCGATCGCCACACCGAGCAACGGAATCAGCAGCGGAGCCATCGCGTGCACGCCGGCACGGGCGCCGTCGGCCAGCCGGGGCATCAGGTCGAGCGTGCCGGGGATCGCCGCCGAGCGGCCACTGAACGCCAGCGCGCTCCTGGCATACGACGCGATGCTCCCGGCCATCGCGGACCCCGCGAGCACGAACCACACCAGCAGCACGCCGAGGGAGACGACCTGCGCCACCTCCTGGCTGCGGGGAACGTTCCCCTTCTCCCACGCCTTCTCGATCCGGCGGGGTGTCGGCTTTTCGGTCCGTTCACTGCGCGGTGCCTGGTCTGCCATCAGGATCCCTCACTGCGCCCCGGCGAGGGCGGAGAGCAGGCGACCGACATCTCCGAGCACGGCGTCGAGCGAATCGTCGACGACGAGCACGAGTACGCGGAGCGAGAAGGCCAGCGCGAGCAGACCGGCGGCGAGCTTGATCGGCGCGCCGACGATCAGGATGTGCATCTGCGGCGCGGCACGCGCGAGCAGCATGAAACCGAGATCGACCAGCAGGCTGGTGATCACGACCGGTGCGGCGATGCGCACTCCGAACTCGATCACGCGGCCGGTCAGCGCCACGGCGTGGGGCAGAAACGGTCCCGAGAGATCGGCAGCGCCGGCAGGGAGCACTTCGTAGGACCGTCCGAGCACCGCCACGAGCTGGCGATGCCCGCCGATCGAGACGTAGACCAGCACGCTGATCAGCCGCTGGAAGATGCCGAGGGTCGGCGTCTCGATCTGCGTGACCGGATCG
>JAJRXN010000278.1 GCA_024276295.1 Acidobacteriota bacterium | reverse complement strand
CTTCCAGATACGGCGATCCTGCCGGGGGTGCAACGCGCGCTCGCCCCGAGGTCTTCGTTGACCCTGTCTTCGGCGGCGTGCTACGCTCCGCCGGCGCTCGAGCGGGGGGATCGCCCCCCGTTTTCTGTTGCCGGGCCCTGTCTTCCTTCCCCCGGTGCCGGTGCGTCCGGCGGTTGCGGCGCGGTGGGTGCGGGAGTCCGGTGGCCGCCGGCGCGGCTCCGGGGAGGAGCGGCCGGGCGGGGGGTGACGCGATGCTCAACCTTCCGACGACCCTGACGCTGCTCCGCATCTTCATGGTTCCGTTCCTGGTCGTCGTCCTGCTCGCCCCTCCGTCACGTCTCGCCGACGCGCCGTTCATCGGAACCGCATCGCCGGCACTGCGCGAGATCCTCGGCGTCGCGATCTTCCTGCTGGCGATCCTGACCGACTTCCTCGACGGGTTCCTGGCCCGGCGCCGCAACCAGGTGACGACGCTCGGTACGCTGCTCGATCCGATCGCCGACAAGCTGCTGATGTCCGCGGCATTCGTTTCCCTGGTCGAGATGGGGCTGGCGCCGGCCTGGATGGTCGTGATCATCATCGGGCGCGAGTTCGTCGTCTCGGGTCTGCGCTCGGTGATGGCGACGCAGGGCGTCGCGCTGCCGGCCTCGCCCCTGGGCAAGCTCAAGACGACGGTCCAGGCGATCGCGATCGTGCTGCTGATCTTGACACGCAGTCTCGACCGCTGGGGGCGCTGGGGCTTTCTGGGCGTCTGGGCGCTGTGGATCTCGATGGTCCTGGCGCTGATCTCGGCCGGGGACTACCTGGTGAAGTTCGTCCGGACGGTCGAACTCGACGCCAGCCCGCACGCCGGGGACTGACCCGCCGGGTCGGGAGGAGAGCGATGCGTACGCCACATGCCCTGATCTTCGCCGTGGGGGACGAACTCGTCGACGGGCGACGGCTCGACGCGAACGGGCGGTACATCACGCACGTGCTCGAGAGCCTGGGCTGCGAGATCGACGGCCGGCTCCTGGTCCCGGACCGCGAGGAGCGGATCGCCTCGATGCTGGCGGCGGGACTTGCCGCGTCACCCGACGTGGTGATCGTCTGCGGCGGGCTCGGCCTGACCGAGGACGACCGGACCCGCGACGCCGTGGCGCGCGCGGTCGGCGCTCCGCTGGAGGTCGACCAGGCGACCCTGGCGCGGATCGAGGCGCGCTTCCGGGACTGGGGCCGGGAGATCCCCGGGAAGGTCGCGCGGCTGGCGATGATTCCGCGGGGCGCGCGGCCGGTGGTCAACCCGATCGCGGTGGCCAGCGGCTTTACGATCGATCACGGGCCGACCCTGCTCGTCGCGCTTCCGGGCGTGCCGCGCCAGCTCGTGGCGATGGTCGAGCGGGCGGTCCTGCCCGTGCTGCGTGAACGCCTTTCGGGCAGTCGGCCGGTGCAGACCGGCGCGATCCACGTCGTCGGGCTGACGGAGTCGGAAGTCGAGGCGCTGCTCCACGAGGTGGTCGCCGGTGCCGCCGACACCCGGGCCAGCCTGATGACCACGGCGGGCGAGGTGGAGGTGCGGATCAGCGTCCGCGCGGATGAAGAGGATCAGGCCCGCACCCTGCTCGAGCGGATGCTGGCGCGCCTCTCGGAGCAGCTCGGCCCCCATGCCTACGGGCGCGACGGCGACACGCTGGTCAGCGTCGTCGCCGATCTGCTGCGAGGGCGGGACCTGACCCTCGGCGTCGCCGAGTCCTGTACGGGCGGGATGCTGGCGCGTGCGATCACCGACCTTCCGGGCGTGAGCGACGTCTTTCTCGGGGGCGTCGTCGCCTACGGGAACCGGCAGAAGATCGAACTGCTCGGAGTCGAGCGCGAGCTGGTCGAATCGTACGGTGCGGTCAGCGGCGAGGTCTGCCGGGCGATGGCATGCGGCGCCGCCGCACGGCTCGGTGCGGGCTGCGCAATCTCGACGACCGGTGTCGCCGGTCCCGGGGGCGGGACCGACGACAAGCCGGTCGGACTCGTCTTCGTCGGGACGCTGACTCCGGACGGCGAGCGGGTCACGCGACACCTGCTGACCGGCGACCGGGAGGCGATCCGGCGCTGGGCGGTCAAGATCGCCCTCGACCGCCTGCGGCGCGAACTGGTCGGGCTGCCTGCGACGGGCGAGCCGGTGGAGACGGGCGAGCGCGCGGGATGACCGGGAGCGGCACGCTGCGCCTGTTCTGGGCGCTCGACCTCGATGAACCGGCCCGAGACGCCCTCGCCGGGTGGGGCCGCACGGTCGCACGGAGGTTCGACGGCTGGCGCTTCCTGGCCCCCGGGGGACTGCACCTGACGCTGCGCTTCCTGGGCGAGACCGCCGCCGGGCTGGTGTCCGGGCTGCTCGAGCGGGGGGCTTCGGCGCTGGCCGGAACCCCGCGCTGGAGCCTCGTGTTCGGCGGGTGGGACGTGCTTCCGGACCGCCGCCGGCCCCGGGTGCTCGTCATCGATGTCCGCGAAGGGACTGAACGGGCGGCGCACGTCGCCGCGCGGCTCGACGAGGTGGCGGTCGCGCTCGGATTCGCGCCGGACACGCGTCCGTTTCGGCCGCATCTGACGCTGGCCCGGGTGCGGCGGCAGGTGCGCCGGCCGGCGATTCCGGACCAGGTGCCCGCGCCGCCGCAGGCGGCCGTCCTGGTGCGGGAGGCGGTGCTCTACCGGAGTCATCTCGAGCCCGGCGGTGCACGGTACGAGCGGCTCGGGGCGATTCCTTTCGGGGGTGAATGATGCCCGAGCTGATCGCGATCGCCGGAGCGTACCTGCTGGGGTCGATCCCGTTCGGGCTGATCCTCGTGCGGCTCTTCCGCGGAACGGACCTGCGCGCGATCGGATCGGGGAACATCGGCGCGACGAACGCGCTGCGCAGCGGAAGCCCGGGACTCGGCATCGCGACCCTGGCCCTCGATCTCGGCAAGGGGGTCGCGGCGGCCCTGCTCGCCAGGACGCTGCTCGGGCCGCCGGATGCCGGTTGGGCGGCGGCGGCGGCCGGCATCGCGGCGCCGGTCGTCGGGCACTGCCTGCCGGTCTGGCTGCGCTTCCGCGGAGGCAAGGGGGTGACCACCGGCTTCGGCGTCCTGCTGGTGGCCGATCCGGTGCTGACGGTGATGGCGCTCGTCGTCTTCTTCCTGCTCGCGGTTCCGACGCGGTACGTCTCGCTGGGATCGGTGGGGGCCGCGCTGACCGTCGCGGCCGGTGGCGTCCTGCGCGCAGCGTCCCCGGCCAGCGCGGCCGCGCTGGTGCTGGTCGCCGGGCTCGTGATCGTCCGCCATCATGAGAACCTGCGCCGCCTGGTTGCCGGTACCGAAGGTCGGCTGGGCTCGCGCTGACGCCGGGCCGGAGATCGGAGACGCACGCGGACATGATCGACACGCACTGCCACCTGCTGTACGGGCTCGACGATGGGGCGGCGGATCCGGAGCAGACCCTGGCGATGGCCCGCGTCGCGGCCGAAGACGGCGTCTCGGGCATCATCGCCACGCCGCACATGCGCGAGGGGGACTACCTCAACGAGCGCCCCGCCGTTCTCGAGCGCGTGGCCCAGGTCCGGGAGCTGCTTGCGTCCCACGGCGTGCCGGTCGAGATCTGGCCGGGCTCCGAGGTCCACCTCGGCCCGCGGCTGGCCGAGCGGGTGGCCGAGGGGCGGCTGCTGACGTTCAACGACCGCGGCCTGCATCTGCTGCTCGAATGCCCGTATCGCACGCGCCCGGTCCGGCTCCGGGAGACGATCTTCGAGCTGCGGCTGGCGGGGATCACGCCGGTGATCGCCCATCCGGAGCGGATCCGCTACTTCCAGGACGAGCCGGAGCGATACGAGGAGGTGATCCGCATGGGCGCGCTCGGGCAGCTCACGAGTTCGAGCCTGCTCGGGACCTTCGGCAGCCGGCTGCGCCGGCTGTCCGAGACGTGGGTCGAGCGCGGGCTCGTGCACGTTCTCGGAAGCGACGCCCACGACACGGAGTACCGCCCGCCCGCGCTGACGGCGGCCCGCGAACGCTGGCGCGAGCTGACCGACGCCGAGGCGGCCGACCTGGCCAGCGAGGTCCTGCCCCGGGCGCTGATCGACGGCCACGCGATCGATCCCGAACCGCCGCGCCCTCCGCGGCGCTCGCGCGGTCTGCTCGGCCGTCTGTTCGGGCGGTAGGGCCCCGCCGCGTTCGCGTCGGCCGGGTTATGCTCGCCAGGGTTCGGAAGATTCCGGAGAAGGACACATGAGCAAGCACCGGTTGGGACCATCGGTCTTCGTCCTGGCGGCGGCACTGTTGCTGGCCCTGCCGTTCTCGCCCGGTTGCGCTAGCGGGCCGACGCGGGATCACGAGCGACGGCGCGGGCCGATGCACCACTACCGGCTCGGCGTGATGTACTACGAGCAGGGACAGGTCCAGAAGGCGCTCGGCGAACTCGAGCGATCGATCCGTCTCGACGACCAGATACCGCGCGTCCACTTCTACCGCGGCTACGTGCTGTGGAACCTGGCGCGCTACCCGGAGGCGGCCGAGAGCTTCCGCAACGCGATCCGGATCAACCCGCTGTTCCTTGATGCGCGGCTCTACCTCGCCACCTGTCTCGAGCAGCTCGGGAAGCCGGACGAGGCGCTGCGGGAACTCGACGCCGCGATCGCGGTGCCGGGGATCGCGAACATCGAGCAGGCGCGCGTGAACAAGGCGCTGATCCTCGAGCGGCAGGGCCGGCTGGACGAGGCGGTCCTCGAACTCCGCCGGGCCGTCGCCACGCGGCCGCGCTACCATCGGGCGCACTTCGAGATGGCGCGGCTGCTCGAAGAGCAGGGCCGGTACGAGGATGCGCTCGCGGCGCTCGACGCCGCGGCTCCGGGCTACGCCGACGATGCCGGCTACCACCTGCTCAGGGGCGACGTGCTCTTCCGTCTGATGCGCACGGACCAGGCGGCGAGCGAGTTCCGGCGCGTGCTCGAGCTGGCTCCCGGAAGCGAGGCGGCCGAGCGGGCGCAGGAGATGCTCAGGGTGATCGGTTGATGTTCGGTCGATTCGGAAGGCGCGACGGGGACGGAGAACGGCCGAAGCTCAGGGAGCGGCTGCGGCGCGGGCTGGCGCGCACCCGTTCGCGCCTCGGCGCCGGACTCCGGCGGCTGTCGCTTCGCGGCCGGAAGGTCGACGACGGTCTTCTCGACGAACTGGAAGAGCTTCTGATCGAGGCGGATCTCGGCCTCGATCTCGCGTCGGAGCTGCGAGCCGCGGTCGCCGAGGCCGCCCGCGGGCAGACGATCGAGTCCTCGGACGATCTGGTGGATCTGGTCCGCAGCCGGCTCCGCGAGCTGCTCGTGCCGCCCCCGGCGGTGACCCGGTCGGCCGACGGTCCCACCGTGACCCTCGTCGTCGGCGTCAACGGATCCGGAAAGACGACCACGACCGGCAAGCTCGCCGCGCGCTGGGCCTCCGGCGGGCGGCGGGTGACCGTCGCGGCCGCGGACACGTTCCGTGCGGCCGCGGTCGAGCAGCTCGTCGTCTGGGCCGAGCGCGCCGGAGCGCAGGTCGTGCGCTCGTCGCCCGGAGCGGACCCCGCCGCGGTGGCGTTCGACGCGGCGCGGTCGGCGCGGGCCCGGGGCGCCGACGAACTGCTGGTCGACACCGCCGGACGCCTGCACAACAAGAAGCCGCTGATGGACGAGCTGGCCAAGATCGGCCGGGCGGTGGCCAAGGAGATCGAGGGCGCGCCCCACGAGACGCTGCTCGTGCTCGACGGGACGGTCGGACGCAACGCGATCGAGCAGGCGCGCCAGTTCTCGAGCGTCGTTCCGGTGACCGGGCTGGT
>JAJRXN010000277.1 GCA_024276295.1 Acidobacteriota bacterium | reverse complement strand
TATCCTGACCCAGCCGCGGATGCTCGAGGCCCTCGCCCGCTCGGGGCCGGACATGCCGGTCGGTGGGGTCGTCGAGACCGACTTCGCGGTGGCCGACGAGCGCGACGCGCTGGAGGTGGCGCTCGAGCGGCTCGAGGGACGGGCCTGCCGGACCGTTCCGGTGCTGCGCGACGGCCGGCTGGTCGGATTGGTCACCCCCGAGAACATCAGCGAGCTGCTCGCGATCCGTTCGGCCCTGGCGCGCAAGGGGCTCGCCGTCCGCTGACGCGTGCCGGGGGCACGGCAACTTTCGGGCCTCCCGGCGCGTTGATCGGGGGCCGGCCGTTGTCACGTGCCGGGGAGGATGAGCGATGACCATGCTGCAAAGCAGGGCCGTGCTGCTGATCGTGACACTGTGTGCGGCGGTGTCGGCGGGGGCCGCCGCCACCTCGCCGTCGGATCCTGCGGGAGCGTGGGAAGGGGCGATCTCGCTGCCCGGGCAGCGGCTCGAGGTCGTGGTCCGGCTCGAGCGGAGCGCCGACGGCGGGCTGACGGGGGTGATCTCGATCCCGGCGCAGGGAGCGCGGGACCTGCCCCTCGAGGCGCTGGCGTGGGAGCCTCCGACCGTCCGCTTCACGATTTCCGGCGTGCCCGGAGAACCGCGCTTCGAGGGCGCGTTGTCCGCCGATGGTCTGTCGATCGAGGGCACGTTCCGCCAGTCCGGGCTGGCGTCCCCGTTCCGCCTGGATCGGGCCGGGACGGCGGCGAAGCGTGCGACCGGGATGCTGGACGAGTTTCGCGGGAGGATCCGGGGGGCTCTCGAAGCCTGGAAGGTGCCCGGTGCCGCGATCGCCGTCGTTCGCGGCGGAGAGGTCCTGCTGGCCGAGGGGTTCGGCACCCGCGATCGGGAACGGGTACTGCCCGTCACGGAGAACACGCTGTTCGCCATCGGTTCGGCGACCAAGGCGTTCACGACGTTCGTGCTGGCGTCGATGGTCGACGAGGGGGCCCTCGACTGGGACGACCGGGTGCGCGATCTGGTTCCCGGCTTCCGGCTCGAGGATCCGCATGCCGCCGCCGAACTGACCGTCCGCGATCTGGTGACCCACCGCTCCGGCCTGCCGCGGCACGATCTCGTCTGGTACGGCAACCAGAAGATCACCCGCGCCGAGCTGGTCCGCCGGGTCGGGCACCTGGCGCCGGCCGCCGGCCTGCGGGAGCGGTTGCTCTACAACAACCTGATGTACGCGGTGGCCGGCCACGTCATCGAGGTCGTCACCGGCAGGAGCTGGGAAGAGAACGTCCGCGAACGGATCTTCGCGCCGCTCGGCATGCGGGCGGTGCTCTCGGTCGACGCGCTGCAGGCCGATGCCGATCACGCCGTCGGCTGGCGGGAGAACGACGACGGAGCCCTCGAGCCGATGCCGTACCGCCCGATCGAGGTCATGGGGCCGGCCGGCTCGATCAATGCCAGTGCCGTCGGGATGGCGCGGTGGATGATCCTGCACCTCGGGGGCGGCCGCTTCGAGGGACGGGAGCTGCTGCCGGCGGGGCTGCTCGCCGAACTCCACGCGCCCCAGGTCGTCACCGGGGCCCGTCCGGTGCGGCCGGACATCTCCCCGGCGGACTACGCCCTCGGCTGGTTCGTCGAGACCTGGCGTGGGCACCGGCGGGTCTGGCACGGCGGCCACATCGACGGCTTCTCGGCGATGGTGAGCCTGTTTCCCGACGACCGGCTCGGGATCGTCGTGCTCGTCAACGTCGACGGCAGCGCCTTTCCGGAAATGGCGAGCCGGCACGCCGCCGACCTGCTGCTCGGCCTCGACGAGGTGCCGTGGCTCGACGCCGGACTGACGGAGCGCTCGCAGGTGCGCGACATGATCGCCGAGGCCCGCTCCCGCAAGGCGGAGCGGAAGGTGCCCGGCACCCGGCCGGCGCATGCGCTGGCGGACTACGCGGGGACGTACCTCCATCCGGGATACGGCGCGCTCGAGATCGTGCAGGACGGGGAGCGACTCCGCGCCCGGTTCCACGGACTCGAGGCGAAGCTCGAGCACTGGCACTACGAGACCTTCCTCGGCGAGGCCGGCGGGGAGCGTGCGCTCGAGAACATGGCCTTCCGCTTCGAGACCGACGCGGCCGGCCGCGTCGCGTCGGTGCACGTCCCGCTCGAGCCGGCGGTCGAGCCGGTGCGTTTCGCACGGCAGCCGGACCCCGCGCTGAGCGATCCCGGACTCCTCGCGCGGCTGGTCGGCCGCTACCGGCTCGGCCCGCAGATCGTGTCGGTCACGCGTGCCGGCAACCACCTGACGTTGTCGGTGCCCGGACAGCCTCCCTACCGGCTCGTGCCGGCACTCGGCGGCGAGTTTCGCGTCGAGCAGGCGCCGGGGATCGCCGTCCGGTTCGATCTGCCGGAGCGCGGGCCGGCCCAGGTGCTGACCGTGTTCCGGGCCGGCGGCGTGTTTCGTGCCGAGCGGATCGATGAGACCCCGGACGGCGGGTGATACACTCCGCCGCCGGGTTCGCCCCGCAGGCGGACGGGTGGCCGCGACGGCGGGCGGCTCGTCGTGGAAGGATCGGATGGATGAACGCGTCCGCGGCAGAACGGGGAGACGACGATGTCGGCGCCGGTCACCGAACCGGAAGTCCAGGAGCTGTTTCGGGAGCGCCGATTCGGTGAGCTGCGCCGGCGCCTGCTCGGCGTCGACGTGCCCGAGGTCGCCGACATCATCGAGGAGCTGCCCGCGCCGGACGATCTCGGCGTCTTCAGGCTGCTGCCGCAGGAGCGGGCGACCGAGGTCTTCGAACATCTCGAACCGGAAAAGCAGCGCGAACTCATCGAGCGCCTGGCCCGCGAGCGGGAGTGGCTGACCGAGCTGCTCAACGAGATGTCGCCCGACGACCGGACCGCCCTGCTCGAGGAGCTTCCGGGTCCGATCGTCCAGCGGCTGATCAGCCTGCTGACGCCGGAAGAACGTCGCATCGCGGTGCGTCTGCTCGGCTACCCCGAGGACAGCATCGGCCGTCTGATGACGACCGAGTACGTCGCGCTCCGCCCGCACTGGACGGTGCGTCAGGCGCTCGAGCACATCCGTCGGTTCGGCCAGGACAGCGAGACGCTCAACGTCGTGTACGTCGTCGACGACAAGTGGCGTCTGCTCGACGACCTCAAGACCCGCGAACTGCTGCTCGCCGATCCCGACACGCCGATCGCCGACCTGATGGACAGCCGGTTCGTCGCCCTGCGCGCCACCGAGGACCAGGAAAAGGCGGTCGAGGTGTTCCGGGAGTACGACCGGGTGGCGCTGCCGGTGGTCGATTCCCAGGGCGTGCTGCTGGGGATCGTCACCGTCGACGATGTGCTCGACGTCGCCGAGGAGGAGGCGACCGAGGACATCCACAAGATCGGCGGATCGGAAGCCCTCGACGAGGCGTACCTCGCCACGCCGGTGCCGCTGCTCGTCAAGAAGCGCGCCCGCTGGCTGATCGTGCTGTTCCTCGGCGAGATGCTGACGGCCACGGCGATGCGCTACTTCGAGGAGGAGATCGCGCAGGCGGTGGCGCTGGCGCTGTTCGTGCCGCTGATCATCTCGTCGGGAGGCAACAGCGGCTCGCAGGCGACGACACTGATCATCCGTGCGATGTCGATCGGCGAGATCCGGCTGCGCGACTGGTGGAAGGTGCTCTACCGCGAGCTGGTCTCGGGTCTGTCGCTGGGGCTGATCCTCGGCGTGATCGGCTTTGCGCGGATCGCGGTCTGGCACAAGGCGTTTGGCCTGTACGGCGAGCACTGGGCCGGCGTCGGGGTGGTCGTCGCGGTCGCCCTGGTCGGGGTGGTGATGTTCGGCACGCTGGCGGGATCGATGCTGCCGTTCCTGCTGCGCCGGCTGGGCGCCGATCCGGCGGCCGCGTCGGCGCCATTCGTGGCGACCCTCGTCGACGTCACCGGGCTCGTGATCTACTTCGGCGTGGCGGCGGTGGTCCTGCGCGGAACGCTGCTGTGAGGCTCAGCGCAGCGGCGTCTCGCCGCATACGTTGACCGCGGTGACCAGGTAGAACCACGTCACGCCGTCGGCCGCCGCCCCGACGTCGGTGTGCTGGATCCCGGCCGTGCCGGCATCCTCGTCGGTGACCCCGGTCTCGTGCGGCGCTCCCCAGCCGGCCGGGTCGGGGCCGGCATCGCGGTAGACGTTGAACGTGGCCTCGATGCCGGGGTCGTCCCAGGTCATCAGCACGTCGTCGCCCGCCTTGTCGAGCAGCAGCCCCGTCGGATCGCCGGGACCGTCGCAGGGCTCGCGGACCAGCAGGTACTGGTCGACGGCGACCGAGGTCAGCTCCTGGACCGTGTGCGTGGCGTTCGGCCAGCGGATCCGCACGCTGTCGACGACGCTCGCGGAGCCGAGGCCGAAGATCCTGACCAGCGGCCGCATCGGTCCTTCGTGTCCGTTGCCGGCGGTGACCTCCTGTACCTGCGTCACGCCGCCCGCCGTGACCTCGATCCGCGCTCCGATGGCGCTGCGGTTGGAATATCCCGCGGCGCCGACACCCTCGAGCTGGACTGCGAGCCAGGAGTTCGCGTTTCCGGCGTCGTTGCGGAACAGCCGGACGCGGTTGCTCGCCGTGACGAACAGGTCTTCGTCGCCGTCGCGGTCGAAGTCGGCCGGCGTGACGTAGCCCGGCTCGGCGCCCTCCTGGTTGATCGCATCCAGACCGGACCCGGGCGTGACGAACGTGAACGTGTGGTCGGGGTTCTGCTTTGCGAGGTAGAGCCCTGGGTTGCCGTACCCGCTCTCGGTGAACACGATGTCGACCAGCCCGTCGCCGTCGAAGTCGAACCAGCTCGCGAAGTGGTCGCCGTGGTGCGTCAGGTCGGAATCCTCGGCGGCGCGGCCGTCGAGGCGCCAGAAGTCCCACGAAAACACTCCGCCGTCGTTGCGGACCGGCGTCGAGTGCACGCCGTTTGCCCCGTACCCCTCGCCGTGGGTCATGATCTCGAAGAAGTCGATCTGGCCGTCGTTGTCGAAGTCGCGCGGCATCGTGCCGAACGAGACCTTCTGTCCGAAGACCCCCCGATACGGATCGTAGTTGGTCTGCTCCTGGACCTGGGTGAACGTGCCGTCGCCGTTGTTGCGCCAGTGGCTGGGCACCGAGACGAGCACCGTTCGGCTGTAGGGTGGAGCGAATAGGTCCATGTCTCCGTCGTTGTCCCAGTCGAACGCGGCGACGGCATAGACGCAGGTCGGTTCGAGGTCGATTCCGGTGCCGACCGTGACGTCGGTGAAGCCGCCGTCGCCGCCGCCGCGGTAGAGCCGGTCGATGTTCATCGTGCTGTCCGGCTTGTACCAGGTGCCGATGAACAGGTCGATCGCACCGTCGTTGTCGTAGTCGAGGAACGTCGCCGCCGGGGTGTTCCAGTTCGGCTCGAGGTGGAACGTCGAGCTGGGTGAGAGGACGAACGTCGCGTCGCCGTTGTTGAGCAGCAGGTCGTTGGTCCCGAGGTCGAGATCGTAGCTCCGGTGGAGATAGACGTTGGTGAACACGTCGAGATCGCCGTCGTTGTCGACGTCGGCGAAGATCGCGGCGTCGGACTGGCGCCCGTCGGGAGTGCCCTGGCGGTTGGCGCGGATGCCGGAGCCGGCGGTGTGGTCGACGAACGTCCGCACGGCGGGATCGCCCTGGGGGTCGGCCGGCCTGCTGAGGAACAGGAACTGCTTGTCGAGGACGTCGCCGGCGGCGTGGTCCGGCTCGGTGTGGATGAACAGGTCGACGTAGCCGTCGCCGTCGAGGTCGCCGACCGCGATCCGGAACGCCGCGACGCCAGTCAGACCGACCTCGTCGGTGATCTCGGTGAACCACGGCGGACCGGCCTGGGCGACGGCCGCCGGACAGGCGAGCAGAGCGCAGAGCAGGAGTGACGGAAAGCGGACGGACATCGGACACCTCGTCATGCGGCACGGACCGCGCCGAGGTTGTACGCCGAGAGGAGCCGCCGGCCAGTGGGCTCCGCCGCCTGCCGCGCCCGTCACGGCGCGATCTGCCCGCAGTCGTTGACCGACACCGCCACGTAGTAGTAGCCGGCGGACGTGTCGGCGGCGCCGGTGTCGTGCCACTGGACTCCCGGTCTCGACGGCTCTGCATCGGTCGCGCTCGAATCGAACGGGTCGGGCGCGCCGCGCATGAAGTCGGGGCTCTCTCCGCGGTAGACCATGTATCCGGCGGCGGCGCGCGCGTCCCAGCTCAGCACGACGTCGCTGCCGCCGCGCTCGGCCCGCAGCGCCTGGCCGACCCCCTCGGCGGCGGCCGAGGTGCAGAGCGGGTCGAGGGCGCCGACGGCGACGAGCGCGTAGTCCTGCGGGTGGAGATCGACGTCGCCGATCGACGAGGCGCGGACGCGCACGGTGACCGGTCCGGGTGGTGGCGAGGCGAGGAACACGCCTTCCTTGTTGTTCAGGTCGTCCGGCGTCGTGCCGGGCTGCACGGTCCATCCGCCCTCGAAGCCCTGCGTGCCGAGCCATGTCGTTCCGTCGGCCGTGGTCACCTCGAGGTCGAGATCGTTAACCAGCGCCCGCGCGGCGCCGGCGGCCGCGGGGGCGTCGGTCCAGACGAGCATGATCCGCAGCGCCTTGACGCCGGTCGGGCGCAGTACGAACTCGTCCTGCGTGCCGGGGGCGACGAAGCCGGTGGCGGCGTTCCGGTCGTCGAGGATCTGCAGCCGGGCGTCCGGCCCTTCGCCGGCGAACCACAGCGCGTCGTCGAGCGTGACGCGGCCCCAGCCCTGGTCGCTGTTGGGCCGGTCGCCGCGGGTTCCACTGCCGGTCATGTTGCGCGTCGAGACGAGCAGGGTCGCCTTGACCAGCGCGGCCGTCGGTGTGAACGCCGAGGACGCGTCGGGCGCCCCGCCGGGATACCACCCGTCGAGGTAGTACTCGCGGACCAGCGCGGCGGCGCCGGCGACGGCGGGCGTGGCCATCGAGGTGCCGGACTTGGTCGTCCAGCCGCAGCTCGGAGTCGACCGGTTGCGCGCCGAGGAGACGCCCTGGGCGGGCGCCAGCAGATCGGGCAGCATGCGCCCGTCGCCGGCCGGGCCGCGACTCGAGGACGAATACATGTCCTCGAACGGAGAGCCGTTGCGCGTTCCACCGACGGTCACCGAGTTCTTGGCGTTGGAATACGACCCGAGCGAGCCGCTGCCCGGACCGTTGTTGCCGGCGGCGTAGACGATCAGGAAGTCCTGGGTCTCCCACATGTAGTTGTCGATCGCGCGGGCCGAGCCGCCGTACGCGTTGCCGCCCCCGCCCCAGGAATTGCTGTGGATGAATGCGCCTCGGGAGCGGGCGTCGCTCCAGGCGGAGCGCAGATCCGAAGGCGGGCTGACCGAACCGAACGTGCAGGCGGCGAATCCGTCGGCCTGGATGTCCTGCATGATCACCTGCGCATCGGGCGCCAGGCCGTCGTGGTCGCCGCCGTTCGAACAGGCGGCCGTACCGGTGACGTGCGTGCCGTGGTCTCCGCCACACAGCGCGCCGAGCTTCCCGCCGCCCCAGGCGCGGTAGTCGACGATCTTCGACGGAGCGTCGAAGCAGCAGTGACCGCTGTCGAGCCCGCTGTCCATCAGCGCGATGGTCTGGCCCGCTCCGCGGATGCCCTGCAGGTGCACGGAATCGTTGCCGATCTCGCTGCTCTGCGTGATGCCTCGCGAGGAGTCGTTGAACAGCACGGGCCGTTCCCAGGGCTCGATCCACAGCAGATCCTCGATCCGGGCCAGCGCCTCGATCACGGCAGGGCTGGGGGCGGCGACGAGCGCGCCCTCGTCGGTCGGTCCGAGCCAGCGGGCTCCCGCCTGCTCGATGGCGTCGCGAAGGGGCTCGCCGCGCAGGAGTGACGAGCTGACGAGCTGCAGCGTCTGCGGCGTGCCGGCGGACGTCGCGCCCGGCTGGAGCGCGGGAGCGAGGCGCAGTCCGGGATGGAAGCGGCCGATCCACGCCACCGACGGTTCGCGGGCCAGGGGGGCGGCGGCACCGGCCGGGAGCCGGGCCAGGCGGGCATGGCGTGGCACGTAGGGGCCGACGAGGGCTCCGTGGCGCACGAGGAGCGCACGGCGTTCGGCGTCGGTCGAGGAGGGCGTGAACTGCACGAGGACCCAGCCGCCCTCCGAGGGCGGACCGGCGCGCAGGGCGGCGGGCAGGCGGCTGGCGGCGGCATCGCGGCCGAGCGGACCGTCGGTCCGGAACGACGCCGTTTCGAGCAGGATCGCGCGCTCGGAACGGGCGTCCGATGGCGCGAGCCGCGGGCGCGGGCTCTCGGCGAGCGACGGCGCGCCAGGCAGCACCGAGACGAGCAGCAGACAAGGGACCAGCCGCAGGGCACAGCCCCACCGCGCGCGCGACCGAGACGTCATCGGGGTCTCCTCCCGCACCGCCGGCCCCGTCCCCGGCAGATACCCGTCGGCGGCGCGGGCCGAACATACGGCGGTCGGGCGGCGCTGTCAGCCGGGTCTCGAGGGGGATCCGTTCCCGCGAAGAGGCGTGGCCGCGCCTCCGGGGCCTTCGGCCCACGGCTCCCAGGCGAGCACGCAACGCGTGACGGTGAGGTCCGACTTGCGCGGAGGAAGCCGGACCTCCTCGATCGGCGGGCGCTCCTCGAGCGAATCCGCGAGCGCTTCGATCTCGTCCCGTACCCGGTGTTCGAGTTCGGCGAGTTCGGCGCGGAGACGCTCGAGCTGCTCTTCGGCGCGCCCGACATCGGCCCGCTCGCGCGCCGCCCGGCCGAGTCCGCGCGCGCTGGTCGCCGCCCGGCCGAGCGTGCCGGCGCCGATCGTCTTGCGGCCGAACAGCGCGCCGAGCACCGTCGCGGCGACGGAGATCGCGGTCTGGATCTTCTGCTGGCCGTACTGGGAGCGCTCCCGCGCCACGCGTTCCTCGGCCGCGCGGATCCGCCGTGCCAGGCGGGCGAGCTTCGGGGTCCAGCGCGCACGCAGCTTGTCGACGGCGGCGTCACGCCGCTGGCGCAAGGCGAGTTCGACGCGTGCGACGAACGCCTGACGCGACTCGCCGGGCCGGGAGACGAGCCGAAGAGCGCGGCAGCGATGGAGCACGAGCGGGCGTTCGCGGTAGGCGTACTCGGCCAGGGCGCGCGACCAGCGCCGCAGCGCGCGCGGGTCGAGCAGTCCGGAGGGCGGCGGGGCGAAACGGGCGCCCGCTTCCGGACCGGGCTGGAGCATCGGTGCGGTCTCGAGCCGCTCGGCCTCCGGCCAGGGATCCCGCGGCGTGTC
>JAJRXN010000276.1 GCA_024276295.1 Acidobacteriota bacterium | reverse complement strand
GCGAGGCGCTCGTCCGCGAGCAGGTCCTCGAGCGCCGCGACGAGTCGCCCGGCGCTTTCCGGCTCGAACGTCCAGCGGTCGCCGCCGAGCGCCTCGGCCAGTTCGGGGATCCCCCCGACGCGGGCGGCGAGGGCCGGCGTGCGGACCGACCACGTCTCGAGCAGCAGCACCGGGAGCCCCTCGGCACGTGACGGCAGCACGACGGCGCGCGCGCGGCGCAGCATCCAGCCGAGACGTTCGCTGAACGGGTGGACCTGCACCGGGTCGGCCTCGAACGCGCGGTCCCCCCCGACCCACACGAAGCGCAGCGCCGGGTGGTCGACGGCGAGCCGGCGCGCGGCGGCGACGAACAGGTCGAAGCCCTTGATCCGGTCGGGCCGGCCGGCGCCGAGAATCACCGGACCGTCCTCGAACGCGCGGCGCAGCGCGGCGTCCTCGGGCGGCCGGTCGTCCGGAGCGGGGACGCCGTTTTCGAGCACCGCGATGCGCGCCTCGTCGAGCCCGGCGCGGCGAGCGATCGACAGCGCCCCCGCCCGACTGACCGCACACCACAGGTCGGCGCGCCGCTTGAGCGCGAACAGCATGCGGTCGCGCACCGGCCGTGCGAGCGGAAAGACGTCCGGAGCGTGCTCGACGATCAGCGTCTTCCAGCGGGCGGAGAGCAGCAGAGGAGCAAACGCGCCCTCGCCCGGCGAGCCGGCATGGATGATCAGCACGTCGGCATCGAACCCGATCGCCCGCTTCCGCAGGGCGTGAAGCTGCCCGAGCGCCGCGTTGCCGTCGATCGCGTGCGGCCAGTGTGCCACCGGGAGCGTGGCGTCGGTCGGTGGAAGCGGCGTGGCGAGCACCACCTCGTGCCGCGCCGCCTGCTCGCGGGCCAGCGTCTCGACGACCCGCAGCAGGCCGCCACGCACCTGCGCCTGAGAGATGTGGACGATTCTCACGGATTCTCCCCGCGGCGCGCCGCGGAGGCATTATCCCCCGCCCGTACGGGAGCCGCGCAGGGTCGCCGCGAGCCGGAGCGCGAGCCGCGACCTACCGCAGGGAGGCGGTCTCGAACGTGACGTCGATCCGCTCACCGAACACGGTGCCCGCGGGGCCCCCGATCCGCAGGCGCACCGTGCGCGGCCCGTCGCCGCGGGCCATCAGCGCGGCCCACTCCGCCGGATGCCGCGGCAGCGGACTGACGAGAAGGCCGCCGGGGGCGGTGCGCGGGAGGAACCGGTAGCTCGCGCGCGTTCCGTCCTCGCGCTCGAGTTCGATCAGCGCCGGCGGCGTGCCGGTCGCCAGCGAGGCGAGGCGCCCGGCGAAGGTCGGCCTCCAGACGATGCGCGCGAAGACTGCGCCACGGGCCCGCGGCACCTCGATCCACGCCCCCGGCCGGGCTTCGACCGTGCCCGCGGGACGCGGGTCCTCCAGGCGCGGCGCGGCGGTCCGCTCGAGCAGCAGCCGACGCCCGCCACGTTCGACCGCGGCGAGCCGGTAGTTCGAGAGCAGCGCCCGAGCAGCGCGCGGCGCCGCGAAGAACGGGTGCCGCCCGTCGATCCCGGCCAGATCGCCGACGACGAAGCGCGGCGCGCGGTCGCCGGCCCAGTGCCGGGCAAGCAGGTCGTCGAGCCAGGGCGTGTACGCGGTGTAGCTCTGCAGCGTCGGCTGCGGCCGCCATGCGAGCCCGGCGTGGAGGATCGGAGCGATGTCCCAGGGAAACGCGTCGACCGTGCCCCTTTCGCTGCGGATCCGTGCGGTCCAGGCCGCCGGCAGGGCGACCTCGCGCAGCGCCCGCTCGCTCGACTCCGCGAGCGCGGCCCGGCTCTGTGGCCATTCGGCGATCCGCACCAGGCGGCGCACGCCCTGGAGTCCCGTTGCGCGGCGCGCCATCGCCGCGGCGAAGCCGGGCGAGCGTTCGAACACCTTCGCGTAGCCGATCGGGATCGTGCCTGCGAGCAGCACGCCCGCGACGCCCACGGCGACCAGCGCGCGACGGTCACGGGCAGCCAGCGCGGCGGCCGCGAGCACCATCGCCGTCGAGGAGAAGAAGATCACGACGTGGTTGTCCTGCCGGACGAACCCGTGCTGGAAGGCCAGCACGAGCACCAGCAGGCCGGCCGGCACGAGCGCGGCGAGGCGGCGACACCGACGCGCGCCGAGAGCGAGCATGCCGGCGCTGGCGACGAGGGCCGCCACACCCGCCAGCCGCACCGCGGGGCTGCCCGGAAGGCTCATCGCCTCGCCGTAGCCCGAGGCGAGTTCGAGCGAGCCGCGGAGCCAGCGGGCCGCCGCCCCGATCGAGCCGAAGACCGCGACGAGCGCCAGCGCGAGCGGGGCGAAGAACGCCGCCAGGGCCGAGGTGACGGCGGCGCGGGCGCCTGCTTCGCGTCGGGCCAGTTCGACGGTCAGGCCGGCGGCGAGCGCCCCGGATCCGATCACGCCGATCGAGAACTTCGCCAGCAGGCCGAACCCCGCCGCGAGACCGGCCAGCGCGAACAGCGCCGCGCGGAGCCGCGGATCGTCGCGTGCCGCCGCCAGAGCCAGCAACACGACCGCGACGACGCGCGACTCCTTCGGCAGGCCGAGCACGTACGCGAAGTGGAACAGCGCCAGCGCCAGCAACGGCGCCGCGACCCGCCCGGCGCGCCAGGCGACGGCGAGCGGCAGCGCCATGCCGACGGCGAGCAGCAGGCTGGCCAGCAGGGCCCAGGCCGGGCGCCGGCCGACGTCGACCGGAACGAGCAGGTCACCGAGCGGGCCGTACGGAAACACGATCTCGTTCCCGTGAGCCGTGACGCCCTGCGCAGCGATCACCGCCAGCGCCCAACGGTAGCTCGGATCGATGCCGGTCTCGCGCGGAACGAGGTCGTCGGGCAGTTCGAGCAGCGGAACGAGCACGAGAGCCGCCAGCAGGGCCAGTCGCGCGACCCGGCGCAGGCGTCCGCGCGAACGGTCCGGCGCGGGTGCGCGCACGGGCGGCGCCGGAGCGGGTTCCGCAACGGTGGGCCGGACGGGCGGGGCGACGGGGGCTGCGATCGGCATCGGACTCCTGCGGGGAAGATTGGTTCCCCACGGGCTCCGAGGCCATCTCGCCGCCGGAAGCGACTCGGGCGGGCGGGAGACCTCCCCGCCCGCCCGGTCGGCGGCGTCGCTTCAGTTCGAGATCGGCTCGCTCGTGCCGTTCCAGATCGACGCGTCGCGGAAACGCGCCTTGCGGCTTTCGGACACCGCATCGAGCAGTTCCTCGTAGGCCGTGTCCTTCGTCCAATTCAGGGCGTCCTTGACGTGCTGGTGGAGACCCGCGTGGGAGGGACGCGTCCCCGGCAGGTCTCCGTCGGTGTGGTAGTCCCACCAGGCCCGCATCCAGTCGAGTTCCGCGCCGAAGCCGTCGCAGTCGCCGCCGGCACAGTTGCTGTCGTACTGCCATCCGTCGGGGTCCGAAAAACAGACGTCGCCGTAGCGACGCCGGTAGTTCAGCGCCGTGTCTCCGGGCTGCGTCGCGCAGCCTCCCTGCCCCGCCTCGACGTTGATCAGCGCGTTTCCGCCGCCCCAGTAACGGAACCAGCCGACGGGATCGCCCCCGGCGTGCTCGCCCCTGTTCCAGACGTCCGCCGCCACGAAGTGGGCCCAGCCTTCCATCGCGGCGCACGAGGAGTACTCGATGCCCCGCATGCCATGGCCCGGGGAACCGTACGAGCAGTCGTTCGTGTATGGGCCCGCTGCGCCGGTGAGGTTGACGTGGCCGTATTCGTGGCCGAGGAGGAACTTCCTGCGCGTGTCGTCCTCGCAGATCGCGATGTGGTAGTTGTTGCCGTCCACGCTGCACGCGGTGTTGCAGGAAGCGTTGCAGGGCGAGTTGGCTCCGTACCACACCGTCAGGTTCTCGTTGTCGTACTTGCCACGGAACCCGCTCTGGATCGCGTACGCGGTGATCGCGTACATCCGGGGCAGGATTCTCTCGTAGGGCCAGACGTAGACGCCGCTCTGCTGGATGTCGAGGATCGCGACATAGGTGAACAGCCGTCCCGACCCGCTGACGACCTTGAGCGTGTTGCCCGCCGCCAGCCTGCCGAACGGCTGGATGCCGATCCTGAAGTCGCCCTTCGCGTGCGACGAGAACGTGAAGCATCCGTCCGAGGCACCCGCATGCTTCGGGAAACCGGCGACGGCGTGCCCATGCGGGTCCTTCACGAACGCGATGCGGATCCCCCGGGCGATCCAGTTTCCGCTCGTGCCGACTTCCGTTGCCATCCCCGTCTCGTCGTCGAGGGTCACGGGGAGCCGGAGGCAGATTCTGTACGTGTGAGCCCGGGCGTCGCCGATCGACGCCGACAGCAGCACGGCGAGCACCACAGCCGCTGGAATCATCGACCTGAACATCGCTTCACCTCCCGTCTTCCGGATCTCCGTGGAGATCCTCGGCACGCGCGAGGCGCGCCCGTCCGACGGACACCACGCCGGCTTCGCGTCCGCCTGTCTCCGCACTGCGGTGCAGGTCGCCCCCGGCGACCCGGTCTCGCAGCACCTCTCCGGTGTAGACGACGATCCGCCCGCCTTCCGCGTGTGCGTAGACGTGCGGCGTGCTCACCGAACCGAGAAACGCTCCATCATCGTCGTGAAGCGTCGCGACGACGGTGACCTGCGCCGAGAACTCGAGGCCGGTCAGCGCTCCGGCGGGAAGCGGGACCTGCCGCGTTTCCGCACCGTCCGGTTCGATCCAGCGGCGCCCGAGCGAGATCCGGTCGACTTCGCCGTCGGCCCGCACGACGAGTTCGAGGTCGGCGCTGATGGTCCGGCTGTCCGCACTGACCAGGCGCAGCGCCAGGGAATCCGCGACCAGCAGACTGCGCCTCGCTTCCCTGCCCAGCTCGAGCCAGGACAGCCTGACCGGGCTTTCGACCCGTTCCCCGCGACACAACGCCCCCGCCAGGGCGGTCGCACTTCCGAGGACCAGCGTCGCGAGGCAGAGGCACGCCATGCGCACCG
>JAJRXN010000275.1 GCA_024276295.1 Acidobacteriota bacterium | reverse complement strand
CTCGGTGCGGAGGTGATCGTCCATCGCAACGACGCCGTGACGGTCGACGAACTCGAGGCGCTCGAGCCGACGCACGTCGTGATCTCGCCGGGGCCCGGCCGGCCGGAGGGGGCGGGAATCTCGGTCGCCGCGATCGAGCGGTTCCTCGGACGCGTCCCGCTGCTCGGCGTGTGCCTCGGACATCAGGCGCTCGTCGCGGCGCTCGGCGGACGCGTCGTGCAGGCCCGGGCGCTGATGCACGGCAAGGCCTCTCCGGTCTGCCACGACGGGCGCGGACTCTACGAAGGGCTCGCGAATCCGTTCCAGGCCGGCCGCTACCACTCGCTCGCCGTCGACGAACGGAGCCTGCCCCGCGAGCTTGCCGTCAGCGCCCGCACGCCGGACGGGGAGATCATGGGCCTCCGGCATCGAGCGTTGCCGGTGGTGGGCGTCCAGTTCCACCCCGAGTCCGTGCTGACCCCGGAAGGCGGCCGCCTGCTGGCCAACTTCCTCGACCTTCCGGCGTCGAGGCGGGCCGTCCGTGGTGATTCGCCCGCGATCGCGCTCGCCCGGCTTGCATCCGCGCCCCGGGTGGAGCCATCTTCTCCCTGATGCCGGCGGCAGGGGCCGACCGGGAGAGGAGACCTCATGACACGGACGTTGGGGATTCTGGCGGGAATCACGATCTGCCTGCTGCTCACCGGTCCGGCCCTGGCTCTCGGGCCGCTCGACGTCGAGGTCGGCGTCGTCTACTGGGTGCAGGACGTCGACTTCCGGACCGGGATGGCGACGATGACCGTCGATGGCGACGCTCCCGCCTGGTTCGCGCAGGTCTGGGTCGGCGACATCTCGGTGCGGGCCTCCCAGTACACGACCGACGTCGACGAGTCCGGTCTCGACTTCACGCTCGACTGGCAGAGTCTCGACGTGCGCTGGAAGGCGCTGGAGCTGACCGACAGCAACTACATCGCCATCGGCGCCGGCATCCAGCGGCTGACGATGGACGGCCCAGGCGGCGGCGACTCCTCCTCCGGCTTCCGTCTCGCCGCCGAGGCGCACTTCGGGCTGGGCCGGCTGTTCGCGGTCTACGGCGACGCGGCGTACTACGTCTCGATGGACGACTTCGATTCCGGCAGCGACGTCGACGGCTACGAGGCGGAGTTCGGCGTCTCGGTCAAGCCGGCGCCGTTTCTGAACATCCGTGCCGGCTACCGCAAATCGACGCTCGACTACCGGCTCGGCAGTGTCGATCGCGAGATCTCGCCGGACGGCTTCCTGGCGGGCGTGACCGTCAATTTCTGACCGGCGCGTCCGCGACAGAGGACAGGCGTGACCGCTGGCGCCGCCGCACGGACCCCTGGACGGCAATCCGCGAAACGCGGGCTTCCTCGTGCGCGTTCTTCTCGTCAGGAGAAGCCGATGAGGAGTGACGCGATGCCGACCGTGACGGCCGATCTGCCCGGACTGGTCGAGCGGGCGCTCGAGGAGACGCGCCGCTCGATCGAGAGCTTCGAGCGCATCCGGTCGGCGACCCGTGATCCGGCGCTGCGCGGACTCGTCGGGCGGTTCGTCGAGATCGAACGCGAGGAGCACGAGCAGCTCGCGGTGCTGCTCGACTCGGTGCGTTCTCTCGACGGCTGCCGGCTGCAGCCACTCGAGCAGGCGGGGATCCCGATGCTCGGCGAGATCGGCGGCGGCGATCTCGACGAGAGCGGGGGCGGTGCGGGTGTGCTGCTGGTGGCCCTCAAGCGCCATGCCCGGGCGGCGGCGCTGTACGAGGCGCTGTCCGCGCGGCAGACGGAGCCCGAGGTCCGCGACGTGCTGGCGGCTCTCGCACGGGCCGAGCGTCGGCGCAGCGTCGAGCTGCGGGCGGCGTACCGCCGGATCGCGTGAGACGCAGTCGGCCCGGCGGGGCTGGTAGGCTTCGCCCATGCGGGGCGCCCGACAGTACATCGACGCGTTCGGACTCGAACGTCATCCCGAGGGGGGCTGGTACCGCGAGACGTGGCGCGCTTCGCGCGAGGTCGCCGCGGACGGCGGCAGACGGCGGCTCGGCACGTCGATCGTCTACCTGCTCGAGCGGGGCGACTTCTCCGCCTTCCACCGCGTGCGCTCCGACGAGCTGTGGTGCATCCACGCCGGCGATCCGCTCGAGCTGTTCGTGCTCGACGCGGACGCCGGCCTCCTGCGGACGGTGCTCGGTCCCGAGCCGGTGCGGGGCCACGTGGTGCAGCACCTCGTCCCGGCCGGGTGCTGGCAGGCGGCGCGGGTG
>JAJRXN010000274.1 GCA_024276295.1 Acidobacteriota bacterium | reverse complement strand
GGAGGCGTTCCGGCGGCGAGCGGATCGGGCCGTCCGGCCGGAGCGAGTGTCGCGATCATCACCGCCAGAAGAGCGCTGGCGACCAGCAGCGTGACGAGAATCTGCCAGATCAGCGACGTGACGAGTCCGCCCAGGAACAGCGGCGCGAGGATCGCGACGACCAGCACCGCCCAGCCGAGCGTCCAGCGCCCGCCGAGCCGGCCCACGGCACGGTCGACCCGTGCGAGCAGGACGAAGCCGCCCGGAATCACGAGCAGGGTGAGGACCGTCGAGGCCAGCAGCCCGCCGATCATCACGATGGCGAACGGCGGCCAGATCTCGTTCTGGCGGCCGGTGGCAAGCGCCAGCGGCCACAGACCCGCGACCGTCGTCGCGGTCGTCATCAGCACGGGACGCGCCCGCTCACGGACCGCGGCGAGGGCGGCGGCACCCGGGGAACGGCCACCTCGGGCGTGGTGTTCCCGCATCCGGTCGACGAGCAGGATCGCCGGATTGACGGTGATCCCCATCAGCGCGACGGCACCGACCAGCGCCATCGGCGAGGGCGGCTCCCCGGTGAACACCAGCGCCCAGACCGCCCCGATCATCGTCAGCGGCAGGGAGAAGAGCACCAGCAGCGGGAGCAGCACCGATTCGAAGGTCGCGGAGAGCACGATGAACAGCAGCAGGACGACCGGCACGAACGCGCGGCGGAACCAGTCGGTGTCCGCTCCGGGCGGTCCGGGATCGACGGCGTAGCCGGGCGGCCGGTGCACCACCGCCAGCTCGTCGGCGATCCGCGCCGCGAGCGCTTCCCGCCCCGGCCCACGCCGCGGCGCGTCGTGCGCCATCGTGTAGACGATCGTCATCTCGCGCCGGCCGTCGCGGTGACGGATCTCCGGCGGCGCGGGAGCCCGGCGAAACGTGAACACGTCACCGACCGAGAGCATCCCCCCACCGAGACCGACCGGCGTGGACCGCAGCTCGCGCAGCGTGCCGCCCGCATTCACCTGGCGCACGACGACGACCGGCATCTCGCGCCCCGTGGCATCGACCAGCCCGCCCGCCAGTGACGTTCCCTCGCGTCGCAGCGCCGCCAGCGCCGGAACCGCCTGGTCCGGCATCAGGCCGAGTGCGAGCAGGCGGCCCTCGATCGGCTCGGCGAGGAGCTGGTCGCGGCCACGCCCGACGTCGACCTGCGCGCTGCCGATCCCGTCGATCTGCGCGAGCCGCGCCCGGATCTCCTCCGCCAGCCGCCGGAGACGCCCGGCATCCGGCCCCGAGACGACGACCCGCAGCGGGCCCTGCCCGAGCGCCGCCGCGATCGCGTCGTCCTGCCCGACTCCGGCGCCTGCGGGGCGGGTCCGGACCCCGGGGATCCCGGCCACCGCCTCCTCGATCGCTCGACGGACCCGTGCGGCCAGGTGCTCGCGCACGACGCGCTCGTCGTCCGCGAGACCGACCTGGATCCATCCGCCGGTCGGCTCGACGTACGACGAGACCCGCTCGACCGCGTCGTCCTCGGGCACGCTGGCCTCGATCCG
>JAJRXN010000273.1 GCA_024276295.1 Acidobacteriota bacterium | reverse complement strand
TGACCAACGTCGGCGTCCGGCCGACGTTCGGCGGCCGGCGCGTGACGATCGAGACATTCCTCTCGGGCTTCGCGGGGGATCTCTACGGCCGCCGCGCCGAACTCGAGTTCCTCACGCGGCTGCGCGCCGAGCGGAAGTTCGAGGGGCCGCAGCAGCTCATGGAGCAGATCTGGCGCGACATCGAGGCCTTCGAGCGCTGGTGCGCCGAGCACGGCGTGGACGCCGAGCCGCCCCTGCGGGGTGACAGTCGGTCCGGTCGCTGACGACAATCCCTGTCACCGGACCTCCGACATCGTGACCGGCCGGAGAGACCCCGCCGTATGGTTTCGTTCGTCATTGTCCGCCACAGCCCGCATCGAGCATGGTGCGTTTTTTGCTAATCGAGGCTCTCGGAGAGTGAGAGTCAGGGGGGAGCCGTCTGCCCGGGGTCGGCTCGATGGCTCGCACGGACAACCGGCCACGTGAGGCCGGCTTCAGCCTGCCGGAACTGCTGGTCAGCCTCGCGATCGGCGGTCTCCTGCTGGGGATCGCCTACACCTCGCTGCAGTCGACGGGCTGGCGCACGTCGGCGGCGGCTGCGGTCCTCTCGCGGCAGCTCGATTTCGCCCGCACCCGCGCCGTGTTCGAGCAGAACGACTACGTGGTCGAGTTCAGCACGACCGGCGCGCAGATCACGATCCTCGACGACGACAACTCCGACGGCAGCCCGACGACGTCGATCGGCGAGAAGGTCACGACGATCGACCTCGCCGCCGAAGGACGCGGCGTCGTGTTCGGTTTCGCCACCGGAACGCGGGGGCTCGACAACGCACCGATCACCTCCGCGGTGACCTTCGCCGGCTCGCCGCCGAGCGTGACCTTCGACCCGCTCGGACGGGCCCAGGCGGGCGTGATCTACCTGATCCCGGAGGAGGACGTCGACCGGCAGGTGCCGGACCACATGCTCGCCCTGACGGTCAATGCCGCGACGGGCCGCGTCCGGCGCTGGCGCTACGACGCCAGCGCCGCCACGCCCGGCCCCTGGAGGCTTGAACGATGAGTCCTTCCCACCCCGAACGTCCGCGCAGCGCCGAAGGCGGGTTCACGCTGGCGGAGACGCTCGTCGCCGTCGGCCTGTTCGGCATCGCGCTGCTCGGACTCAACATGCTGCTGATCGGAACGATCCGCTCGGCCGAGCTGTCGAAGGACCTCGCCACGGCCCGCTTCCTGGCCGCCCATCGCCTCGAACAGATCGTGATGGCCCGCTACATGGACGGCAACCGAGACGCCTACCGCGATCCTGCCGATCCGTGCACGGACATCGACGAGGTGACGACGGCCAACTTCCCGACCGAGGACTACGGCGAGGTCGACCTGCTCAACGGGACCCGCTTCAACTTCCGCAGCTGCGCGGCGACACCCGACATCCGCCAGTCGGCGATCGTGATCACCGCGGCGGACTACCCCGACACCGCCCAGGGGCGTCTCGAACGCGAACTGAATCGCGACCAGTACCGGAGGTTCCGCCGCGAGGTCTACATCGTCGACTCCAAGGACTACACCGACGCGATCGTCAACGTCTCGCTCGACGGACCGAACCCCGCCGGGCTCGACAACGTGATCGTCGAGACGACGGCGTCTTCGACCGACAATCCCGCAACCAACTACGTCAAGTACGTGCTGGTACGCGTCAAGTGGCACGACAGCCGCGGAACCGTCCACGCCGTGACGCTGTCCACCGAGAAGACCTTCCTGATCCCGGCATCGTGAGGTTGCCATGAGCTGCTTCGTCTTCACCGGACACGACCGCGCGCAGCGCGGGTTCTCGCTGGCCGAAGTGCTCGTCGCGCTGGCCCTGACGACGATGCTGTTCGTCGTCGCGCTGTCGATGCTCGCCATCGACCAGCGGATCTACGCGACGACGGACGCCCGTGACGAGGTGGCCCGCGAGGCCCGCCACGCCATCGACCTGATCGAACGTGATCTGCTGATGGCCGGCTTCCAGGTCGACCGCAACACGATCGGCGACGTCGGCCCGGACGGCACGGCCGACACCGACGACGACATCGTCGGCCAGTCGAAGATCGTCTACGCCGCGCCGTGGGAACTCGTGATCAACGCCGACATCGCGCCCCGCATCGACGCCATCGCCGACGGGATGGCGGGGGATTCGCTTCCCAGCGGCTACGACCCGGTCAGCTTCCGCACCGGCGCGGAGACGATCCGCTACACGCTCGACTCGAACGGCGACGGGACGGTCGACGCCGACGACCGCGGGGACGAGGCCGAGGAGAGCATCGGCACCAACGACGGGCTGTTCCTGCTGCGACGCGAGGTCTACGGCAACAACGGCACCGACCACATCAATCCGTCCGGTCCGGGGGCGCTCGTGCGCGGACCGGTCGACTACCCGAGCGGCGCCAAACCGCCGCCGCTGTTCCTGTACTGGGGCGAGTTCGATCCCGACCCGTCGCTCGACCTTTGGGGCGACGACGGCACCGGCTCCGGGATCGCCGGCAACGGCCTGCTCGAGCCCGACGAACTCGCGGCGCTCGGCCCGGTCACCGGCGAGGACCTCGACGGTGACGCCGTGCTCGACGCCAGCGAGGATCGCAACGGCAACGGCCGGCTCGAACGGCTCCCGAGCGAACTGATCAAGCGGATCGAGGTCCACATCACCACCGAAACCCCGCAGCCGGACATGCGGTACACCGACCCGGTGCGTTCGAGTTCCTCGACTCCGTTCCGCTTCCGCGTCGTCTCGCTCAACACGATCATCCAGCCGCGCAACATCGACCTGCCGGGAGGCGCGTGCGGTGACGTCCCGGAGCCGACGTCCTCGGTGAGCGTCGTCAACGCCTGCGCCAACGCCCTGGCCGACGGCCGCGTCACCCTGAGCTGGGGACTGTCCGACGACGACGGCGGATTCGAGAACGACGTCGAGAAGTACCTCGTATACCGGACCGACGCGGCGTCGCTGTTCGGACCGACGCCGTTCGCCGAGACGCTGGCCGGTGTGTCGTCTTGGCAGGACGAGTGGATCGACGTCACCGCCTGGCCGCCGCGCCAGTACTGGTACCGGCTGCGCGCGATGGACTGCACGCCGCAGCTCTCGCAGAGCGATCCGGTCGCGGGCCCCTATCCCGCGGAACCGGGCCCGGCGCAGCCGTTCTCGCTCGTGGCGCTCGACGTTCCTGGCGACGACGGCACGCAGGTCGAGGTCGTGTTCCCCGGTTCCCTCGACGACCCGGCCAACACCAGCGGCTACGGCGGCAACGTCGGCGAGTACCACGTCTACCGCTCGACGAGTTCCGACGTCCGCTGCGTGGAGCCGGTCAACAAGAACGCCATCTCCGCCGCGGGAGCCGATGAGTACTCCTACCTCGACGACTCGAGCAACTCGTCGTCGGCCCCGGTGCTCGGCGAGCTGTACCACTACTGGGTCCGCGCCCGCGACGACTCCGGGCGCCTGTCGTCGTACAGCGCCCGCTCCTGCGTCCGACCGTCGGAAGGGCCGGTCGCCCCCGAGGACCAGAACATCCGGGTCGTGGACTACGGCACCGACGATCACCCGGTCGAGCTGTGGTTCTCGATCAACCCGCGCAACACCGACGCCGGGTACGACCAGACGCTGATCGAATACCGGATCTACGCCGCGGCCGACGTCAACGGCGACAGCACGCCCGATTCGTTCGTCGACTACTCGCCCGGCTACACGGCCAACGAACAGGTCGCCGCGCTGCGCTGGACCGGCCTGCTGTGGGCCGTCGGTGACACGGCAGGCGCGATCCACCACAGCATCGATGGCGTCAACTCGTGGCGCAGCGCCGCGATCGGCGCGACGGGACGCCCGCTGGAAGCCGAGTTCATCAGTCGCCTGGTCGGCGTGGCGGTCGGGATCGGCGGTTCGATCCGGCGTACCGACGACGGCGGGGTGACCTGGACGAGCATCACCTCGCCGGTCTCGGCCAACCTGCGCGACGTGAGCTGGCTCGACGGGACGCGGGTGATCGCCGCAGGCGACTTCGGCACGATGGTCCGCAGCGACGACGGCGGGCTGACCTGGTCCAATCTCGCCGCGGTCACCGCCGAGAACCTGCGCGCGGCGACGGCCCAGGGCGACCTCGTGATCCTCGCCGGCGACAACGGCGCGGTGCTCCGCTCGACTGACGGTGGCGCGACGTTCAACCCCGTCTCCCTGACGAGCACGACGCTCTACAGCGCGTGCAGCGCCAGCGACGCCGTCGGCGGCGTGACGGTGATGCTCGGCGAGGAGGACCGCATCTGGCGTTCGACCGACGGCGGCGCGACCTGGTCTCCGGTCGCGATGCCGGGCGCCGGGCCGATCCGCGCGCTCGACTGCGTCAGCGGCGGCGGCGCGGTCGCCGCCGCGGCCGACAGCCTGATCTACGTCAGCGGCGACGGCATCAACTGGTCGTCGTCTGCGACGACCGGCAGCGCCCTGCCGACCGACGCCGGGATGCTCGAAGGCGGGCAGATCTTCGTCTCCGACGACCAGGGCTGGATCCACTACTACGGCCCCGACGGCGTCTGGGAGCCCTCGCAGCAGCTCACGGCCGGTTCGGCCCTGACCGGCATCGCCGTCCGCGAGGAGATCGCCTGGGAGGACTCCGGCACGGCCGCGGCGGCCTCCGGGACGACCCACTACTACGTCGTGACGGCGAGCTACAGCGTCGGCGACCCGATTCTCGACGGCGAGAGCGGCATGCTGCCGGATCGCCCATCGAGCGCCGAGTCCCCCGACGAGAACGATCCCCAGATACTCGTCGACTCCTGCAACAACTTCGAGCTGACGGTGGTGACGCCATGAATCCGAACAAGCTGTTCCTGCGCCCGGCGACCGGCGAACGAGGCTCGGCCCTGGTCGTCGTGATGTTCGTCGTCGCCGGCCTGACGCTGGTCGGCCTGGCCCTGCTGGCCTCCTCGACGCTGGGACTCAAGAGCACCCAGTCCAACCGCCAGGACGCCGAACTGCTGTACATCGCCCAGGCCGGGATCGACCGGATGGTCGGCGACGTGACCTGCTCGCTGGCCGGCCAGCCGAACCTCGACCAGATCTTCGACAACTACGTGATGCTGCACCTGACACACGGTCGGTCACGGGGACCGGACGGCGTCGCCGACACCGCGGACGACTCGGGCCGCAACTACGTCGACGTGCCGCACGGCCGCGGCAGCTACACGATCGACATCCTGACCTTCCCGACGACGATCGAACAGGCGCGCCAGATGGAGTTCGTCGACATGAACATCCAGGCGACCGCCACGCTCGACGGCCGGAGCAAGACGCTGTCCTCGGTGGTCCGGCTCAAGCTGATCCCCTCGCGCGTGTTCGACAACGCGTACTTCATGAACAACTTCGGCTGGATGAGCGGCTGGTGGTGCGGCAGCCTGTACGTCCACGGAAACATGCGCGCCAACGGCGACCTGCGGCTCTACAACTCGTGCGTCCGGGGTCGCGGCACGCCGTACTTCGAGAAGGTGATCGGCAACGACCTGATCGACCGGCTCAACGACGGCGGGCTGATCGCGGGACGCCGGATCCTCGGCGCGTCAGATGTCCAACTCGACTTCGCCGATCCGGCCAACCAGCACGAGTTCCAGGAAATCATCCCGATGCCCAACCTGTCCGACCTCTCGCTCTACGTCCGCGTGGCGCGGGAGTGGAACGGCGGCACGCCGGGCCCGGACGACATCTGGGGCACGCCGGACGATACCGGCGGCTCGACGCTGCGGGTCTGGGACCGGGGTCTCGGCCGCTACCGGACCTACCGCGGATGCATCGGCTGCAACGTCGGTCCGGACGGCGTGTGGAACACCGCCGATGACGACTGGGGACGCGACGGCACCGCCAACACCGACGACGACGAGTCGCCGTTCATGGTGCTCGACGGACGCACCCAGCCGATCATCATCGACGGCCCGGTCGTGATCGGCTCGCCGGGGCCGGACGGGATCTGGAACACCGCCGACGAGTGGGACGCAGCCGGCCTGCGGCCGATGACCGGCGCGGTGGTGATCCTCGGCTCGATCTCCGGCCAAGGCAGCATCTACACGTCGGGCAACATCTACCTGCCCAACGGGCTGAGCTACACGACGCCGCCGCGACCGCACCTGCCCGGGCCCGGTCCGCCCCCGGGCACCGGCTATCCGAATTCCACCTCGACCCAGCTCGCCTCGATGGAAACCGAGGACATCGAGGGGTGGCGCGCGCTCGATGCGTCGACGTCGCCCGCGGGAACCTACAGCGTGCGCGACGCCGACATGGTCGGCCTGTTCGCCCGCGAGAACATCATCCTCGGGCGGTTCACCGGCGGAACGTCGTGGGGCTCGGTCGACGGCTGGCTGGCCGATCCGGACAACGAGTCGGAAGAGGACCTCGGCGTCGACAACCTGCCCAACACCGGCGACGCCAACGAGGGAAACGGCGTCTGGGACGTGCGGACCTACGGCGCCGACGGACAGAACCAGTGCGGCTCGGGGCTGATTCCGGCGGGCTACGCGGTCGGTGACGTGATCCCTGGCTCGGGGGAGGATCTCGACGGCGATGGGCGGTACGACGACACGATCCGGCGCGGATCGCTCAACGCCCAGGGACTGCCTTCGAACGGTTCGTCGAGCTTCGCGTTCCCCGAGAACATCAACGACCGCCTGGACTACACCGGAGGTGATCCCAACGGCGATCCGCCGCTCGACACCGACGGCGACGGCCTGATCTGGCGCGGCAGTCCACTGTGGACCGACGGCTCGACGGGGCACACCTGGGCCGAGGTGGCTCCCAACCCGCCGGCGATCGATTCGCTCGCGGGAGTGCTCTACACGAACCACGCCATCGCCGGCGTGCAGCGGCGCGGGCCGTCGGGATTCCTCGAGTTCTACGGCGCGTTCGTCGCCCGCGTCGAGGCGACGGTCGGATCGGCGACGACCGTGTTCACCCACGACCCGCGACTGCTCGGCGGAGCGAAGGACTTCGGAATCTATCTGCCACGCGAGAAGGCGATCGAGATCCGGAGCTGGCAGGAGACGACACCCGACTGATGCGCGACGCGGCGGGCGGTCAGCCGTCCGCCGCGAGCCGCTCGAGTTCGTCGAAGAACCCCGGCCACGAGACCCGCACCCAGTGCGCCCCGCGCAGCCGTGACGGCCCGCGCGCGATCGCGGCCAGCACCGCGGCGCACATCGCGATCCGGTGGTCGCCGACCGCATCGACCTCGGCTCCGCGCAGCACCGCTCCCCCTTCGACCTCGAGGCCGTCGTCGAGTTCGCGGACCCCGGCACCGAAGGCGGCGAGCAGTTCCGCGGTGGCGCGGATCCGGTCGCTCTCCTTGACGCGCAGTTCGCCGGCGCCGCGGATCACCGTCCGCCCCCGCGCCTGTGTCGCCACGACGGCGAGCAGCGGGATCTCGTCGATCGCCGCCGTCACGTCGTCGCCGTCGACCTCGATCGCCCGGAGCCGCGACGACGCGGCCACGAGGGCACCCCGGGGCTCGAGCCCGTCCGGCCCGTCCGCCGGCCGCCGCTCGATCTCCGCGCCCATCCGTTCCAGCAGATCGAAGAACCCGAAGCGCGTCGGGTTGAGCGAGACGTTGTCGAGCACGATCCGGCTCGACGGCAGCAGGCAGGCCAGCGCGGCGAAGAACGCGGCCGAGGACGGGTCGCCCGGCACGTCGAGGGTGAACGGCGCGAGGGCGGCGACCGGCCCGTCGACGACGATCCGCTCGCCGCCACCGGCCGGGGACTCGCACCGCACCGGCGCCCCGAGGGCGCGGAGCATCCGCTCGGTGTGATCGCGCGTCGGACGCGGCAGGTCGATGCGGGAGGTCCCCCGCGCCTGGAGCGCGGCGAGCACCAGCGCGCTCTTGACCTGGGCGCTGGCGACGGGGGCCTGCACGTCGGCCGCAGTCAGCGGGGCGCCCTCGATCTCGAGCGGCAGCGTGTCTCCACCGGCGATCCGCGCGCCGAAGCGGACCAGAGGCTCACCGACCCGCCGCATCGGGCGACGCGAAAGCGAGGCGTCGCCGCGGAGGCGGAAGCGGCCGCGACGCCCGGCGAGCAGGCCGAGCAGCAGGCGCGCGGTCGTCCCCGAGTTGCCGCAGTCGAGTTCGAGCGGGCGGTCGCCGGGATCGCGATCGAGGCCGGAGAGTCCGCGGCCATGGACCACGAGCGCGCCGTCATCCCGTGGCTCGACGGTGATCCCGAGCGTCTCGCAGACCGCCCGCGTCGAACGCACGTCGGCCCCCGGGGCGAGGTTGCGGATCGTGCAGCGCCCCTCCGAGACGGCCGCAAGGAGCAGGGCGCGGTGGCTGATCGACTTGTCACCCGGCACGGCGAGGGCGCCCGCGACGCGCCGCCGCGGCACGAGTTCGAGCGGAACGTCGGAATGGTCGGTCATCGTGCGGGATCTCCGTGTCCTACCGCCGCCGGCAGCCCGGCGGGGTCGCCGTCGGTAGACTGGCGGACGCCCGCAGGGCGGGCCGATCATAGCGCCCGGCGCCGGCCGGCGAGCGAGGATGCGGTACATGCTGATCTACGAGGTCAACCTGGCGGTCGACCGCGGCATCGCGGGCGCCTTTTCGAGCTGGCTGGCGATCCACCTCCAGCAGATGCTGGCCCTGCCCGGCTTCGAGTCGGCGAAGGTCTACCGGCGCCACCCGGCGGACGAGGGACTGATCGACGACGGCCGTCTGTACCTGACGGTGCACTACCATCTGTCCGGCCGTGACGCCCTCGAGAACTACCTCGCCTCCCACGCGGAGAGGATGCGCGGGGAGAGCCAGCGCCGGTTCGGCGGCCGCTTCGCCGCGTCGCGGCGCGTTCTCGAGGCGACCTCGATTGGCTGACCGGCGCCCCAGGCGCCAGACTGCGTGACGGTGCGTGATTCGCCGGCAGTGCGCGATGCCGCCCCCTTTTCCGGAGTCCCCGCATGATCTTCGAGCAGTTCAAGCACCAGCTTCCGGACACCGACTCGTACGAGACCCAGGAGTGGCTCGACTCGCTCGACGAGGTGGTCGAGCGCGCCGGCCGGGCCCGGGCGCAG
>JAJRXN010000272.1 GCA_024276295.1 Acidobacteriota bacterium | reverse complement strand
GTCGACCGCGTCGAGGCCACCGCGGCGGGGGCCGAGGCTCCCGCCTTCTGCGAGATCGAACTCGAGGTGCTCGAAGGCGCCCCCGAGCCGTTCGTCGCCATCGCCGGCGCCCTGGCCGCCTCGCGGGGCCTCGAGCCGTCCGGGACGAGCAAGCTCGAGCGGGTGCTCGGCGTCCTCGGCGTGGTGCCGGCGCGCGATGCCGACCAGCCGCTCGCCGGTTCGATGCCGTTCCGCGACGCGGCGCTGGTCGTCTTCGGCCGCCAGCTCCGGAGGGTCCAGAACGAGGAGCCCGGCACGCGGCTCCGGAGCCACATCGAGCGGCTGCACAAGATGCGCGTCGCCACCCGGCGTCTGCGGGCGGCGTTCCGGACGTTCGGCAGCGCCTTTTCGGAGCGGGAGCTGCGCCCGTTCCTGGGGCTCGTCCGTCGGACCGGCCGCGTGCTCGGCCCGGCCCGGGACCAGGACGTGCTGCTCGAGACGCTGGCCGAGGTCGGCGCGACGCTGCCGCCGGACGTGGCGGTCGATCTCGAGCCGCTGGCCCGCCTGGTGCACACGATGCGCGAGCGCGAGCAGAAGCGCGTCCTCGCGTGGCTGACGTCGAGGGCGCGCCTGGCCGGTTCCGAGCGGTTCGAACTGTTCGTCGAACGGCGCGGCGAGCGCGGGCCGGTGGCACTGCGGCTCGACGAGATCGCGCCCGGGCTGATTCTGCATGCGGCGCGGCGCGCGTTTGGCCGCGGGGCGAAGATCGATGCCGACACCGAGGCCGACAAGCTCCATCGGCTGCGGATCGAACTCAAGCGGCTGCGATACACGCTCGAGTTCTTCACGGAGGTCTACGGCAGGCCGCTGCGGCGCGTGATCGCGCGGGCCCGCAGGCTGCAGGAGGTGCTCGGCACCTTCAACGACGTGCAGGTCCAGACCGCCTTCATCCGCGAGCTGATCGAGCGGCGTGCGCGGCGGCTTCCGCGTCGCACCGTGCTCGCCGCCGGGGCGCTGCTCGGAGCGCTCGCCGTGCGCGGCGACGAGGCGCGGCGCCACTTCGACGAGGCGTGGGCGGTGTTCGACAGCGACCGTACGCGCCGCGCGCTCGAAAAGGCGCTCACCGCCCGGCTCTGATCCTGAACGGATCGTAGGTGAACACGACCTCGTGCCGGCCGGCCGGGACGGTCACCGCGCGGAACGCGCGCAGCGCCGTGCGGACCGTCGCCGGCTCGCCGTCGCGCGTCGCGCGCCAGCCGGGGCCGAGCGTGTCGGCGACGACCAGCCAGCCGTCGTGCGGAGTGTCGACCTGCACGACCAGCCGCGTGGCGCGGTCCTCGACCACCTCCACCCGCGCCGGCGGGGCGCCGGCGGGCGCCGCGACGGTGGCGACGGGCTCCGCCGCAGCGTCGGTCAGCACGATCGCCCGAGCGAACAGGTCGAGCGGGCCGCGGGCCACCGCACGCCGGAACGCGTCGTCGTCGAGAGCGGTGATCGCCCGTGGAACGAAGCGGATGCGGGGCAGCGCGAGCCGGTTGCGGTAGATCCGCTGAGGGCGCCGCCACGAACCCGGCAGCGAGGCGATCTCCGTCCACCAGGGACCATCGAGCGTGCGGTGCGTCACGACGTACCGCACGCCGGCCGCACCGAGCAGCATCGCCTGCTCGCGGGCGGGCGCGGTCTCGGTGAGCACCCGGAACGCCGTCGCTCCGAGCGTCGCGACCGCCTCGGTGTCGCGGTGCGGAAGGAGGGACAGCCCGCAGTCCAGCGCCGTGTAGCCGACGAGGCCGTCGCGCAGGGCCCGTGCCGCCTCGAGCGGGGTCCGGGGCGGCGAGCGCAGCGTTCCGCGACCGGTGCGCGTCGTGTCGACCCAGACGCGGCTTCCCGCGCCGCCGTCGTCGTCGATCACGCGGCAGGCGGCCGGGGCCCGGGCGAACAGCTCGGCCGGGACCACCGGCGCGAGTCCGCGCGAGGCGACCAGCAGATCGGCGACGGCGAGGCTGACGGCGAGCAGTTCG
>JAJRXN010000271.1 GCA_024276295.1 Acidobacteriota bacterium | reverse complement strand
CAGGCGCCGGCCGGCATGACGGCGAGCAGCAACAGGGCCACCATCGAGGCGAGCGTGACCGGCCGCATCGGCGATCCTCCCGGCGTGGGAGCGTGCGGGGGAGCGTACGCCGAAGCCCGTCCGATGGAAACGGCGTGCGGGGTCAGCGCGGAGCGTCGTCTTCCGCCGGCCGGCACGGGACGAGTTCGTAGACGGCGACCTGCCCCTCGCGGAACCGCTGGTCGAGACACCGTTTCCAGAAGGAGAACACGGTGGCCCGGGCGGTCTCGTCGCCCGCGTCCCAGTAGTCCTCTCGGCCGTTGAGCCGCGCGATGCGACTTGCCTCGGCGGCGTTGAACAGCACGTGCGTGATGCCCCGGCCGCGCAGTTCGGCCGCCAGCGCCTCGCCTCCCGGGCGCTGCGCCGCCAGTTCGAGCAGGAACGGCGTCTCGAACGGATCCTCGACGACCGGTTCGCGGTCGATCCCGTACGTCCTCACCTCGGCGACCATCAGCAGCCGCGCCCCGGCCGGCAGTTCGTCCCGGATGTACGGCACGGCCGCCAAGTACGACGCGCCGCGCTGCATCTCGCCGTCGGCCGGCCCGTGGCCGAACGCGGTGGAGACCCGTCGCCAGGTGACCGCGTCGAAGCCGGCCGGCAGTCCCCAGAGCATCGCCAGCAGCACGACCGACCACGCGGTGGTGCGGGCGGCGCGCGCCGGCCTTCCCGACCCCTCGAGTCCGCCGATCGCCGCCCCTCCGAGGCCGGCGGCGATCACGAGCTGCGGCGCGAGGTAGCGACCGAGCGGTTCGAGGACGGACCAGGCGGCGACGCCCGCCAGCAGGGCGGCGAAGAGCAGCGCTCCCCGGCGCCGCGCGCCGTCGCCGGCGCCGAGGACCAGCCAGGCCAGCGCCGCCGCCAGCACCACCGGGAACGCCGCCCCGACGACACCCGCGGCGCCTTCCGGGGCGAACGCTCCGAGGGTCGGCACGCGCCACAGCCCGGCGAGATCGATCGAGGTGCCGCCGATCCGGCTCGCCGGCACTCCGGCTCCCGTCGCGCCGAACCACGACGCGAAGTACGGATGGAGCGGATTGCCGGTCGCCACCGCGTTGCGGATCGCCCACGGCGCGAACGCCGCCGCCAGGGTGCCGGCGTAGAGCGCGCCCCCCGCCGCGGCCCGGCCGGCGCCCCGCCGGACGCCGCCGACCAGCGGCAGGCCGATCACGAGCAGCCCGGCCGGCAGCCCGACGCCGACGAAGCCGACCAGCTTGACGCCGGCGGCGACGCCGGCGAACAGACCGGCGAGCGCGACGCGCAGCAGGCGCGCATCGAACCCGTCGACCTCGGTCGCCCGCACGGCGCAGAGGAACGCCGCGGCACCGAAGGCCGCCACGCCGAGATCCGAGGCCGCCCACGTGGCCGTCAGCAGCACCATCGGACTCGTCGCCAGCAGGGCGGCGGCCCACCAGCCGGCCGCCTCGCGCCGCGCGCACGGGACGAGGCGCACCGCCAGCCGCGCGGCCCCGAGGGCCGCCAGCACGCCGCAGAAGGCGTGGACGGCCTGCGCCGCCACGGCGCCTCCCGCGGACAGCGCCCAGACGTAGAGCAGTCCGAGGTTCTGGGGCAGGAACGAGTACGCCTGGCGCGGAAACGTCACGATCCCGCCGGCGCGCAGCCACTGGTACGGAAACGCGAGGTGGTAGTGGAGCTGGTCGTAGAACGCGCTCTCCGTCGCGCACGCCGCGACGATCACCAGTCCCAGGGGTGCGAGCAGCGCAAGCGCGGGGCGCGGGACGGCCGGGACGTCGGACCGGCGGGACCACCAGCACGCCGCCTCGACGAGGCCCCAGCCCGTGGCGGCGGCCAGCAGCACGACCAGCAGCGTCCGGTGCAGCAGACCGACGCCGCCGAGCACGGCCGCGATGGCGATCAGCACGACCGCGCCGCTGGCGGGGACGAGCAGCAGGTCGTCGGCATCCCGCGGCACGCGCCGTGCGACGAGCCTCAGCAGGGCGCCGCCGGCGCCGAGCGTGGCCAGCGCGGTGACGAGCAGCGCGACGGCGGCGAGCCCGACGCGGAGCACGAACAGCGGCGGGACGACGCCGACGAACCGGGCCAGCACGCCGGCTCCCGCGAGCAGCACGATGGTCGCGACCGGCAGGAACGGCTGCTGCGCGAAGCGCTTCACCGGCTCAGCGGGTCGGCCGCCGGACGATCAGTTCGGCGAGCAGGCCGAAGAACAGGCTCTGGAGCCCGAACAGCCCAGAGCCGAGCACCAGGTTGACCGACATCACCGGCTTGGGACTCGTGCCGGCGAAGTACTCGCCGAGCTGCCAGAAGAACACGCCGGCCGCGATCGCCAGGAACACGATGCCGATCGTGCCGAAGACCTTCATCGGCCTCACGCTGACCAGCACCATCAGGATCTGCGGGAGGACCTTGAACGGATAGCGCAGCGAGACGAACGAGCGGCCCGTCTCACGCCGGCGGAACTCGACGTCGACGTGATCGAACCGCATCCCCTTGTGGTAGGCGTCGAGCAGCACCTGCTGCGTGTAGTTGTAGTCCCCCGGCAGGTGGAACACCTCGAGATAGGCCCGGCCGACGGCGAAGATCCCCGGCTGGCTGTCGCGCAGCGGCCAGCCGGTCAGCCAGCGCATCAGCCGCGTGAACACGATGTTGCCGATCCGCCGCACGAACGGCATGCGGTACGCGATCTTCTCGAAGCGATGGCCGTAGACCACGTCGGCGACGTCCTCGAACACCGGTTCGCTGATCCGCAGCACGTCATGGGGATCGTGCTGCAGGTCGGCGTCGAACTTGACCGCCACGTCGGCGCCGTCGCTGCGCGCGGCGGTCAGCCCGGTGCGCACCGCGGCCCCCAGACCGCGGTTGACGCGGTGGCGCAGGATCCGGTCGGCGCCGGCCTGTTCGGCCAGCTCGCGGGTCCGGTCGCGCGAGCCGTCGTCGACGACGTAGATCAGCAGTTCGAGCCCGCGCTGGCGGGCCTCCTCGCGCACGCCGCGGAGTGCGGTGATCGTCTCGGCGATCCGCTCCTCCTCGTTGTACGCCGGGACGACGACGATCAACCGTCTGCTCGTGGACACGCCTGGCTCCCCGCCCCGAGAACCCGGGGCTTCCGGCCCAAAGATATGCCCCCGGCCCGCCCGGGACCATCGGCCTTCGGATCCGCCCGGGTTCGTTCGCCAGGGTCCCGGCGTGCCCCGGCGCCACGACCCGCTATCATCGCCGGCCGACGAGCCGCGGCCCGACGCGGCGGAGAGTACAGCCGATGAGAACCCTTCCCGTCGTCAGTTCCGGACTCGAGATGCTCCCGCTGGGCCTGCTGGCGCTGATCTTCCTCGTCTCCTGCGGGGGCGGTGCGCGCCGCGAGGGCCCCCCGACACCCCGCCGCGAGGAGCACGTCACCGAGGTCCACGGCGTGCGGCTCGTCGATCCGTGGCACTGGCTGCGCCGGCGGGACGATCCCGAGGTGCTGGCCCACCTCGAGCAGGAGAACCGCTGGACCGAGCGGCGGACCGCCCACCTCGAGCCGCTGCGCCGGACGCTGTTCGAGGAGATCCGCGGACGGATCGACGAGACCGACCGCTCGGCGCCCTATCGGTTCGGCGAGTACCTGTACTACCGGCGGACCGAAAAGGGGCTCGAGTACCCGGTGTACTGTCGCCGTCGCGGTTCGCTCGAGGCGCCGGAGGAGATCGTCGTCGATCCGAACCGTCTCGCCGAAGGACGCGACTACCTCTCGCTGGGCGCGATCGCGCTCGACCCCGGCCACGGTCGGGTCGCGCTGACGATCGACCAGGACGGCTCGGAGCGCCACGCGCTGGCGATCCGCGACCTGCCGGACGGCGAACTCGTGCCGCTCGGGATCGAGGGAGCGGCCGATCCTGTGGTCTGGGCCGAGGACGGCCGGACGCTGTTCTACGTGCTGCTCGACGACGCCCACCGACCGTACCGCGTGATGCGGCACCGGCTCGGCACGCCTCCCGCGGAGGATGCGCCGGTCTACGAGGAACCGGACGAGCGGTTCCACGTCCGGCTGTCGACGACCCGCAGCCGGCGGTTCATCCGCATCGAGATGGAGAGCAGCATCACCCGCGAGGTGCGGCTCATCGACGCCGCGGCGCCGGAGAGCGAACCGGTCGTCGTCGTCCCCCGCGAGCAGGGGGTCGAATACGAGGTAGATCACCGCGGCCCGCACCTGTACCTGCTGACGAACCGCGACGCGCGGGAGTTCCGCGTCCTGCGCGGACCGCTTCCGGGAGAACCCGGTTCCTGGCAGGAGATCGTCCCCCACGATCCGGAGCGGCTGATCGAGCGTCTCGAGCTGTTCGCCGACCACATGGTGCTGATGGTCCGCCGCGACGGACTGCGACGGCTGGTCGTGCGCGACCTGCGCGACGGCGACGAGCACGAGATCGCCGAGGACGAACCGGTCTACGCGATGCGCTGGGCGGAGAACCCGGAGTTCGCGACGACCGCGCTGCGCTTCGAGACTTCGTCGCTGCGTCTGCCGTGGTCGACTTGGGAGTACGACATGGACTCCCGCAGCCGCACGCTGGTCAAGCGCGAGGCGGTCCACGGCGGCTACGATCCCGAGGACTACGAGACGACCCGGCTGT
>JAJRXN010000270.1 GCA_024276295.1 Acidobacteriota bacterium | reverse complement strand
CGGGAGCGCGGTCTTCGGGGAACGTCTCGACCCGGAAGCGCACGCTGAGCGTCTGGCTGCCGCGCCGGATCTTCGCCTCGACCGTGCCCCCCGTACCGACGTTGGCCAGGATCGTCTCGTACTCGGCGATCGAGTCGACCGGCTTGCCGTTGAGCGCGACGATCAGGTCTCCGGCCCGCACGCCGGCGTTCGCCGCGGGGCTTTTCGCGAAGCGCCGCACGACCAGCACGCCCCGGGCGTCCTCGAGATCCATCGAGCGGGCCATGCGCTAGTCGAGTTCCTCGACCACGAGCCCGGTCCACATCGGCCGCACGCGGCCGTAGTGCACCAGCTCGTCGAACACCTTGCGCGCCCGGTCGATCGGGATCGCGAAGCCGAGGTTCTGGCCGCTGGCGACGATCTGCGTGTTGATGCCGATCAGCTCGCCGTTGATGTTGAGCAGCGCCCCGCCGGAGTTGCCGGGGTTGATCGCCGCGTCGGTCTGGATGAAGTCGGAAAACGCCTCGCCGCTGGCGCGATCGCTCTCGAGCGTGCGCCCGAGGGCGGAGACCACGCCGACGGTGACCGTGTTCTGCAGGCCGAACGGGTTGCCGATCGCAATCACCGTCTCGCCGATCATCAGGTCGTCCGAGCGCCCCATCGGAACCGACGGCCACGGCCCGTCCTCTTCGAGCCGCAGCACCGCGAGGTCCGACGTGCGGTCCGAGCCGACCAGCCGGGCCCCGATCTGCCGGCCGTCGGCCAGCGTGACGATGATCCGGTCGGCCTGGGCGACGACGTGGTCGTTGGTCAGCACGTAGCCGTCGGGATCGACGATCACGCCCGAGCCGAGGGCGTTTTCGACGTAGCGGTCGCCCCGCGGCCGGAAGCCGCGGAACCAGTCGAAGATGTCGCCGAAGCCGTAGTACGGATTGCGGATCCGCACCTCGGTCGAGATGTTGACGATCGCCGGTCCGACGTGCTCGACCGCCACGACGACGGCGTTGCGCCGCGTCGCCCGGCCGGAGCCGGCGGCCAGGCCGTCGATGACACCCAGCAGCGCGATCGAGACCAGCAGGATCGCCGTGATCGTCGCCTGACGGCGCATGCTCGCTCCCTTGCCTCCGGCGCACACGGGCGGCGGGGCGGTCGTCTCGAGGCGGCGGGCCGGGGTCAGTTCGTCTCGACCGAGATCCGGCGCGTTTCCGACGGCTCGCGCTTGCGGATCGTGACCTCGAGCACGCCGAGCCGGCAGCTCGCCCGCATGGCGTCGGGGTCGACGGTATCCGGAAGCTGGTAGCGACGCACGAACGTGCCGAACGGGCGCTCGAGCCGACACAGGTGCTCGGCCGGAATGTCCTCCGGCGGACGGCGGGTTCCGCGCAGCACCAGCTCGCGTCCTTCGAGGCGCACTTCGAGGTCGCTGGCCGGAATGCCCGGAACGTCGGCCCGCAGCACGATCCGGTCCGGCAGGTCGTACATGTCGACGCGGGGAGCCCAGTCGCCGGCGGAAGCCGCCGCGCGCCCGGGTTCGCTGCGGGCGATCAGCTCGTCGAGCAGGCCGATGATGCGGGTCTTGAGGTCGAGCGGATCGCTCACGAGGCCCTCCGCGCCGGATCGCCTTGCGGCGGCCGTGGAAGTGTACTCCGAACCCCCCGGGTCCGCGGTGCATCTCTTGGTATGGACGGGAAGGACCGTCAAGCCGGCGTGCCGGAACCGGAAGACGCCGCGTCCTCCGGGCCGACGAGTTCGGACCACACGCGGTGGCCGGGCCCGCCGCGCGCGCCCGGCCGGGCCAGCCCGCGAGCGGCGCGTTCGATCGCGCCCGCCGACGCCCGTTCCTTGACGAGCACGCCCGCTGCCCCGGCGAGTCGCGCGTCTTCGACCAGTTCGCGGTGCGGACGATCGCAGAGCACCAGCGTCGGGCGGTCGGGGTGCATCGCCGTCGCCTGCGCGACCAGGTCGAGGCAGGCCGGCCGCCCGAGCCCGGCGTGGATCAGCACCAGGTCGTGGCCTCCCTTCGCGATGGCATCGCGTGCCATCTCGCAGCGGGGGACCCAGTCGATGTGGAAGCGGGTCTCGCGTGCGCCTGAGAACAGCTCGAGCGTGCGGTCGAACCCCTCCCGCGAGGCCTCGACCACCAGCACGCGCACCGCCCGCGCCGGGCGGGCCTTCTGCTGTCCATCGCGGTTCATCGGGCGCTCCCTGCCCGCCGATCTCGAACTGAACGCAGGCTGTCTGCCTTGACTCTCGCAAAGGAAAGGGCCCGCCGGCAAGGGGCCGGAGGCGAAGGTTCGGCGAGAGTCGCCGGGTGCGCCGGTCCGTCCCGGCATTCAAGTTTCTGAAAAGAAAGGTGTTGCGAGGGGCTGTCAGTCCTCGAGCCGGATCGCGCCGGAACAGCAGTTTTCGACGCACTTCCAGCACAGCGTGCATTCCGCCGGCGAGGCGACGCTGATCATCCCCCGGTCGATGACGAACACGTCCTCGGGGCAGACCGCCTCGCAGACCTGGCTGTTCTCGCAGAGGTCGGAGTCGATCTCGACGCGTGGCACCGTCCCGCTCCCTGTCCGCCTCCCCCGTCGGGGAGAACGTCGCGCCCCGGGGCACGGACGTCCAGCGGCGCCGGGGCTACAATCGGCCGGCGGCAGGAACGCCTTCCGGTCTCACCCGCGGAAGGTTCGCCGGGAGCGGAGCGATCGTGCGAGTCGCGTTGGCGTCCGATCACGCGGGGTACCGGCTCAAGACCCAGCTAGTCGAACGGGTCCGCCGGCTCGGACACGAGGTGCTCGACCTCGGGACCGACGGCACTGGAAGCGTCGACTACCCGGAGTTCGGCCGGCGGCTGGCCCTCGCCGTCGCCGGCGGGGAGGCCGAGCGCGGGATCGCGGTCTGCGGATCCGGCATCGGCATGTCGATCGTCGCCAACCGGATTCCCG
>JAJRXN010000269.1 GCA_024276295.1 Acidobacteriota bacterium | reverse complement strand
TCTTCCTGCGGCGTTTCCGCATGATGCTCGTGGTCGGGCTGGCGATTCCGCTTTCGCTGGTGATCGCTCTGACCGTGATGTACTTCGCGGGCGAGACGCTGAACCTGCTCTCGCTGCTGGGACTGATGATCTGCGTCGGGCTGCTGGTCGACAACGCGGTCGTCGTCGCCGAGAACATCCACCGCCTGCACCGGGAAGGGCTGCGCGCCCGGGACGCCGCGCTGCAGGGGACGAGCGAGATCGCCCTGGCGATCACGATGTCGACGCTGACGACGATCGTCGTCTTCCTGCCCGTCTCGCTGATCGAGGGGCCGGCACGGTTCTTCCTGCTGCGCATGTCGATCCCGATCTCCGTCGCGCTCGTCGCTTCGCTGCTGGTGGCCCTCGTGTTCGTCCCCCTGTGCGTGTTCCTGACGCTCGCCTCGGAATCCCGGCGGGAGCTGGCGCCGTCGTGCCGCCCGTCGCTGCCGGTACGCGGCTACGCGGGGCTGATCGCGCTGCTGCGCCGGTTCTACGAACGGACCTTCGGCAACCTGGCGCGGGTGTACGGCCGACTGCTGGCGCTGTTCCTCCGCCGCCGGCTCGAACTGGTGCTGCTGACCGCCGGCGTGTTCGCCTTCACCGTGTCCGGACCGGTGACCCGTACGCTCGAGTTCGTCAACCAGCAGGAGGGGGAAAAGACCGTCGTCCGCATCTACGCCGACATGCCGTCGTCGTACTCGCTCGAGGAGACCGGGGCCTACTTCCGGCGGATCGAGCGGATCGTCGAGCAGCACCGGCAGGACTGGGGCCTCGACGGCTGGCTCGTCGTGCACGTCCGGTACTGGGGCCGGATCGAGGCGTTCCTGGAAACCCCGCGGCCGGTCCGGCTGACGGCCGGGTAAATCACCGCGAAGCTGCGCGAGCTTGTCCCCCGTCGCGCAGGCGTCAAGATCTACACCGACGAGGACAGTGAGAGCGAGCAGCGCACACCCACCGTGTTCAGCACCCGGCTCGAGGGGCGCGATCCCGAGCTGCTCGAGCAGACGGCCCGGAAGATCGAACAGGTGCTCGCGTCCGTGCCCGGCGTGATCGGGCTCCGACGGACCGACGATCCCCGACCGAACGAGATCGGCCTGGTCGTCGACCGCGCGCGCGCCGACCGGCTCGGCGTCGCCCCCCGCGTGATCGCCGGCGTCGTGAGCTACGCGCTGCGCGGAGCGATGCTGCCCAAGTACAGCCAGGGCGGACGGCAGATCCCGGTCCGCATCCGGTTCGAGGAGGACGACCGGCGCAACCTCGCCCAGCTCGAGAGTTTTCTCGTTCCGACGGCCGGTGGCGGCCTGCTGCCGATCTCGGCGCTGACCCGCCGCGAGATGCTGGCCAGCCCGGCGGTGATCCGCCGCGTGGACAAGGTCGTCTCGCGACCGATCTCGCTCGATCTCGAGCAGGACGACGTCGGTGCCACCCGGGAACGGCTGCAGCGGCTGCTGTCCCGGATGCACCTGCCGGAAGGGGTGCGCGTCGCCGGCGACCTCGGCGTGACGCGCGACACCGAGGATCTGGGCAACGTGGTCTGGGCCGCGATGCTGTCGATCGTCTTCATCTATCTGCTGATGGGATTCCTGTTCGAGAGCCTCGTGCTGCCCCTGTCGATCCTGCTGACGATCCCGCTGGCCTGGATCGGCGTCGCCTGGGCCCACCTGCTGACCGGCCGCGACATCGACTTTCTCGGCGCCGTGGGCGTGGTGCTGCTGATCGGCGTGGTCGTCAACAACGGGATCGTGCTGATCGACTACGTCAACCGGCTGCGCGCGGCGGGAGTCGAACGGGACGAGGCGGTCGCCCTGGCGGCCGCGCGCCGCTTCCGGCCGATCATGATGACCGCGATCACGACGATCGGCGGGATGGTCCCGCTCGCCTTCTCGGGCGCGACGAGCATCGGACTGTCGTACACGAGCTTCAGCCTCGCGCTGATCGGCGGCATGACCACGTCGACGCTGCTGACGCTGCTGGTGGTCCCGGTCTTCTACACGCTGTTCGACGACGCCCGGGGCATCGCCGGTGGCCTGTCGCGGCGGCTGCTCGCCCCGGCGGTGCCGGGCCGGCAAACAGATCCGTAAGCAGTCTGCCGGCGTGTCCCACCGAACAACCCGCCCTTTCCTGTGCCTTTCTCCCGCCTGAAGGCAAACGGACTGCGACGAGGAGGAAGGAGGAAGCGCCCGTGCCGAGCGCACGCGGCCAGGTGCAGATCGAGCCATTCTCGACCGCGCCGCAGTCGGCCCACATGCCGGCGGAGGACTTCGTGCGCCGCACGCGCGACGTCGCCCGCTGAAGCACCGTGGGCCTCTGCCCGCTCGTGGCGGTCCAGCCGGCCTGCATGCACCCGTACAGCGTGGCCACGATGGTCTCCTCGCTCGGCCACCTCCACGGCCGGCGCGTGTTCGTCAGCATGGTCAGCGGCGGCTTCCGGCGGGACCTCGCAGCGCTCGGAGACGACACGGAGCACGACGCCCGCTATGACCGGCTCATCGACTCCACCGTGATCGTCCAGCGCCTGCTGGCCGGCGATGGACCGGTCAGTCTCGCCGGGAGTCACTACAGGGTCGAGGGTCTCCAGCTCCGCCCGCCCCTCGCGGCCGAACCGCGTCCCGGGGTCTTCGTCTCCGGCGCGTCCGAGGCGGGACGCGCGGCGGCCCGGAAACTGGGCGCGATCGCCGTCGAGTATCCGCAGCCCGGCGACGCCTATCTCGAGAGCGGACCGGCCACGGGACCCGGCGCGGCCCGGCGAGCGGGTCTCCGGGCACTCCCCGCTCCACTTCGACCTCTCGAGTGGCGACATCTACGGCGCGCTCGGCGGCGGCTGCGAGCTGCACCTCGTCTCGCCAAGGTTGAATCTCAATCCCGCCCGGCTGGCCCGCTTCATCCGCGAACACCGCATCGAGCGCTGGTTCTCGGTCCCCTCCGTGCTGGCGTGCATGGCGCGCTTCGACGTGGTGCGCCAGGGCGACTTTCCCG
>JAJRXN010000268.1 GCA_024276295.1 Acidobacteriota bacterium | reverse complement strand
TCCCTCCGGTGATCCCGAGCACCAGGATGACGACGAAGGGCAGTACTCTGGTGAACGTGCCCACGAAGGGATCTCCCGGTCGTTCCCGCGCTGTTTCCGCAGCAAATACCGGAACGATAGCATGTACTCGAGGATTCACGGTCACGGCAACCGGGTCCCCGTGGCGCGATGCCGGACCGTGTTCGGGGGAAGGCCGCGCCCGGCCAGGTCGTTCCGACGGACGACCCTTCCTGACGTAACGTTCCCGCTCGAGCCTCGACCTGTCCCGCGAGCCCGGAAGGCGGGGGACGTGTTCCCGGGCGACGAGGAGACCCTGAGATGACACGCAAGTCCGTGATTCTGGTCGTGATGTTCGCCGCGGCGGCCGTCGCGGCGCCGGCTCCGGCAGCCGCCCAGGAAGCGCCGCGCAGGGAAAAGCGCAAGCCGAAGGAAATCGTCGTCGTCGGCTCGAAGGCCACCGCGACGGAGCAGGACGCCACGGTGTCCCGGCTGCTCGCGTGGGCCGAGAAGGCTCGGAAGAGCAAGGCCTTCAGGACGACTGTGCGGTCCGGTCGAGGTACTGCCGCAGCCCCCGCGACCGGTGCGGTGGGGCGGCTGTCGGGCGGCGACCCGGGTGCCGCCGAGCTGGCGCCGCTCGTGGAGCAGGGCCGGCGCCTGAACGACGAGATCCTCCGTACCGGTCGCCGCATGACGCGCGCACAGGCGCAGTCGTACGAGCGGCGGATGCGCAGGCTCGTCGGCACGATGGACCGCAAGACCGGGAAGGCGTGCAACGGCAAGCCGAAGAAGGGCACCCTGGCGTCGTGCATGTGTGAATGCGACGAGGCCTACCAGGGTTGGGGTGGCGGCAAGGGATGGAACCGGTTCGTGTGCAAGTCCGGGTGCATCGTCGCCAAGACCCGGGGCGGTTGACGGCGGGTGGGGTATGCGGCGCGCGTCGCGCGCCGCGTACGTACGCGTCGATCCGGATTCAGTCGATCAGAATCCGCACCAGCGGATGGACGTGCTGGATTGCAGACCGGGCGCGGCTCGTCGCGCTCGCGCCGCCCCTACTTCCAGAGGCGGCGGAGGAGGGCGTCGAGTTCGGGGACGCCGCCCTGGAACACCAGGTAGCCGTCGTGCGGTTCGCGTTCGGTCATCTCGCCGGCGATCGACGTCGTCATCAGTGCGCGCACGCGGTCGGGGTCGTCCGGGTGCATTCCGAGCGCCCAGCCGAGTTTCACGTAGGCGACCTCGGGCAGCATGTTGGCCAGCGGCACGACCCCCAGCTCGAGAATCTCGCGGCCGGTCTCGTAGACGTACATCTGCACGTACCCCCACAGCGTCTGCAGCGTCATGTAGCACTGGACGCCGGCGTCGCGTGCCCGCTCGAGGGCCGGATAGACCTTCCGGTTGACGTGTCCGAGCCCGGTCCCGGCGATGACGATGCCGCGGTAGCCGCAGTCGACCAGCGCGTCGATCAGGTCGGGCTGCATGTTCGGGTAGTAGTAGAGAATCGTCACCCGCTCGTCGAAGACCGCCCGCACGTCGACCTCGCGATCGTCGCGCCGCCGGGCGTAGTCGTGCTTGATCGGTGTGATCCTGCCACGCGCGACGGTCGCCAGCGGCACGTCGCCGAGCGTGCGGAACGTGCTGCGATACGAGCTGTGCATCTTGCGCACCCGGGTCCCGCGATGCAGCAGGTTGTAGCGGTCGGAGGTCGGTCCGAACATGCAGACCAGCACCTCGGCGATCTCGCCGTGCGCCGCCGTCCACGTGGCGTTGATCAGGTTCTGCGCGGCGTCCGACGACGGCCTGTCGGACGAGCGCTGGCTGCCGACCATCACGATCGGTACCGGCGGGCGCTGGATCATGAAGCTCAGCGCCGCCGCGGTGTGATGCATCGTGTCGGTCCCGTGTCCGACGACGATGCCGTGATAGCCGGCGCGGATCGCCTCGCCGATAGCTTCGGCGAGTTCGATGTATTGTTCCGGCCCCATGTTCTCCGAGAACACGCCGAACAGCTTTTCGGTCTCGAGATTGCAGATGTCGGCCAGCTCCGGCACCGAGCCGTACAGCTCGCCCGGACTGAAGGCCGGAATCACGGCTCCCGTGCGGTAGTCGAGCCGCGAGGCGATCGTCCCGCCGGTGCCGAACAGCTTGACGTTCGGTCTGGACGGATCGACCGGGAACTCCTTTTCCGGGATCCGGTAATGCGCTTCCTTCCAGCCGGTCTCGACCAGCTCGTGGATCGTGTCCGCGCGCAGCCCGATGTTGTAGCCCGACGAGAGCTTGAGCACGATGTGCTGCGTGTCGGCGGTCTCCGAGCGGGGGAGGATCAGTCCCTCGAACGTCCCCTCGGCCGTTCTGGCGACCACCTCGCTCCAGACCCGCACGCCGAACTGGCGCATCAGCGATAGGCACGGCTCGCGGTAGCCCTGGTAGTCGTCGGTGTTCATCTCAGCGCTCCCGGCCGAGCTGCTCGGCGATCTTCGCGGCGACGTCGCGCGGATCGACGACGCCGCGAAGCCGGCGCATCGCGAGCCCGAGCGCCCATCGCTCGAGCGCGCCGTGGTCCCGTCTCTTGCGCGGGGTCGCCTGCGCGACGACCGTGGCGACCGCCGACGCGACTTCGGCCGCCGCGTCCGGTGGAGGATCCGGTGGCGCGGCGAGGGCATCGGGGTCGGCTGCGGGGTCCGAGACCGCCCGGTCGAACGCCGGCTCGAACGCCTCGGGCCGGATCCGGCCTTCGTCGAGCGCCGCGACCAGCGGGGCGAGCCTGGCGGCCGGGGGCAGTTCGCGCGGGCCGAGCACGCCCCGGCGCCGCCAG
>JAJRXN010000017.1 GCA_024276295.1 Acidobacteriota bacterium | reverse complement strand
GCGCACGCATTCCGGGCCGACCGTCGAGAGCACGACGAGCACGAGTCCGGCGTGCGCCCCTTCGAGCAGCCCGTCTTCGCCGAGCGTCACCTGCTCGACTTCCGGCGGCCCCGGCAGACCGACGAACACCACCTCGACGCGGGACGCGACCTCCGCCGCACTCGCGGCGAGGCCTGCTCCGGCCGCGACGAGTTCGTCGGCGGCGCCGCGCCGCGGCTCGCGCACGGTCAGCTCGTGACCCGCGTCGAGCAGCGTGAGACCGATGCGCCGGCCGACGACCCCCGCTCCGACGAGCCCGATCTTCATCGCGAGACCCTCCCCGCGTCGCGAGGCGGCCCGTCGATTCGTTCGCCGGTCTCGCGATCGAACACCAGGTTCGCGGCGAAGTCGGCGGTCGACCACGGCGGGCCGCCGCCGCCGAGCCAGCGCGAGAACCACTCGAGGTGCGCCGTGTAGTAGAGCGCTATGTCGTACCATCCGGGCCAGTGCCCCGACTCGGTCAGCACGATCAGCCGGGCCGGCACCTTCTGCCGCCGCAGCGCGGTGAAGAGCTGCAGCCCCTGGGTGTACGGCACCCGGTAGTCCCGCTCGCCGCAGATCACCAGCGTCGGCGTGCGGAAGTTCTTCGCGAAGCCAGCCGGGCTGAACCGCTCGTAGTCCGGCGACTCCCACGGCACGCCGCCGAGATCCCACTCGGGAAACCACAGCTCCTCGGTCGCCCCCCAGAAGCTCCGCAGGTCGTAGAGGCCCATCATGCTCGCCATCGCCCGGAACCTCTCCGTGTGCCCGAGCATCCAGGCCATCGCGTAACCGCCCCACGACCAGCCCATCGCCCCCATCCGGTCGGCATCGACGTACGGGAGCGCCGCGAGAGCCTCGGCCACCGCGTCGAGTTCCTCGAACACGCGCCCGCCCCAGTCGCGGGAGATCGCCCGCGTGAACTCGTGCCCGTAGCCGGTCGAGCCGGTCGGGTTGGGAAACGCGACGACGTAGCCCGCCCCCGGATAGACCTGCCAGTCCCCCCGGAAGCGGTCGGACCACATCATCTGCGGCCCGCCGTGCACGTTGAGGATCAACGGGTACTTCCGCCCCGGCTCGAACCCGTGCGGCTTGACGACGAACACGTGGATCTTCCGCCCGCCGGGCCCCTCGACCCACAGCGCCTCGGCCGGCCGGATATCGACCTCCCGCTCGACGGTCCGGTTGTGGAACGTCAGCCGCTCCGGTCCGCCCTGCCCGCGCAGCGGCACGCGCCAGATCTCGTGCGGCTCCCCCACTCTGCTGCGCACGACGTACGCCGCGTCGCCGCGCGGCGAGACGGCCAGTTCCTCGATGTCGCCGAAGTCGGCGACGTCGCGGACGGCGCCGGTCGCCAGGTCGACGCGCAGCAGCGGCGTCGTCCCCCGCCGCGGGACGATCGCCAGCAGCCCGTTCCCGTCCGGCAGCCAGGCGAAGTCCGAGACCGGGTCGTCGAGCGCGGTCGCCAGCTCGCGCACCGCACCGGTCTTCCGGTCGAGCACGGCCAGCCGGACGAGGTCCGACTCGTAGCCCGGCACGTGCTGGCGCAGGAACGCGACCTGCCGCGCGTCGGCCGGCGAGACGCGCGGGCGGCCGTCCCACGCCGGGTTGTCCCGCGTCAGGTCGACCGCCGCGGCCGGCGCGACGGCGCCTGCTCCGCGCTCGGGGTCGGCCTCGTCCGGCACGAGCGGCACGGCGAACACGTCGCTGTTGGTCGACAGCGCGAGGCGGTCGAGCGGATCCGGGTTGCGCGTGTACAGCAGCTCGCTCCCGTCCGACGAGAACGCGATGTCCCCTCCCCCGAGCGAGAACACCGGTGCGTCCCGATCCCCCGGCGTCATGTCGCGCACCGCCCCCGTCTCGACGTCGACGACGAGCACGTGCGTCACGCGACCGTCGGCCCAGCTCGTCCAGTGGCGGTAGAGCAGCTCGTCGGCGAGGTGGACCTTGAGCATCCCGTCGCGGCGCGCCTCGATCCGGCGCCGGTTGCACGCGTCGTCCGCTCCGCACTCCGGGTACACCCGGCTCTCGAACGCGATCGTCCGGCCATCGGGGGACCAGACCGGGCCGGCGACACCGGTCGCCAGCTTCGTGAGCCGGCGCGCCTCGCCCCCCGCCATCGGCAGCAGCCAGAGCTGGTCGACGTCGTCCTCCGGCGCGACGAACGCGATCGCGTCGCCCCGGGGCGACCAGCGCGGCGAGGCCTCCGCCCGCTCGTCGGTCCAGGTCAGCCGGCGCGGCTCACCACCCTTGGCCGGCAGCAGGTAGAGGTCGGTGTTCGACCGGCCACGCGGGAGGTCGCGCGTGGTCAGCGCATAGACCAGGCGCCTCCCGTCCGGAGAGACGTCCACCCCGGCCGGGCGGGCCAGCCGGTAGAGGTCCTCGAGGGTGAACGCTCGGCGCGCCTCCCGGGCACCGGCGGCGTCACCCGGGGCGGCCGGTGCCGCACCCGGGGCGCCGGCGACCACGGCCAGCAGCGCCGGCACGAGACCGAGGGCGCCGGCCAGTCGACGGATGAGTCTCGTCGTGGACATGCCCCGTCCTTTCGCCGAACAGGCTCGTCAGGGGCGGGTGGGGAGACAAGCCTAACGCCGATCGCCACGCGACGTGGCCGCCGCGGCAGCCGGAACGGGAAGGGTGCCCGAGCGGGGCGCGGGCCGTGCCCCAGCCCACGGGAGCGCGGTCAGTCGACGCGCAGCGAGCCGTCCCGGTCGAGTTCCTCGAGCAGGACGTTGAGCGCGTGGAGGTTCTTGTCGCCGCGCGGATAGAACAGCGCGCCGCAGACCGCCCCGCGCGAGGCGTCGGGGGTCAGCCGCATCACCAGCAGGTCGCCGTGAAGCTCGTACCCCTCGATGTTGATCGTCACGCGATCGATCGAGTCGCCGACATCGAGGCCCGGCAGGTCTCCCGACAGGAAGAACGACACGCCCGAGGCGCTGATGTCGCGCAGCTTCATGCAGCAGTGGTGTCCCGCGGGATGCGGATGCACGAACTCGACGGTCGCCCGTGCGTCGTCGGGCATCCGGAAGCGCGTGTGACTGCGGCGGCAGGTGGTCGTGGAAGGCATCCGCTCTCCTCGGCAGGCCGCCGGATGAGCCCCTGATTCCGGCGCGCCGGCCCGGGACACAGGTGGCGATCCCGGGTGCTACACGGTCAAGCTAGGCGCGTCGCAGGTGCGCGGCCAGCGCCCGCGGGCCTGCCGGACGACTGCGAATGAAGACGGAGCGGATCGACGGGAGAAAGCTGCGGCCAGGCGCTCTGCGAAGCGCTCTCGCGGCCTGGTATGCCGGGAACCGGCGTGACCTGCCATGGCGCCGGACCGACGATCCGTACGCGATCTGGGTCTCCGAGATCATGCTCCAGCAGACGACGGTCGCCGCCGTGATCCCCTACTGGGAGCGGTTCGTCGCGCGGTTTCCCGACGTGCGGGCGCTTGCCGCCGCGGACGAGGACGACGTTCTCGCATCGTGGGCCGGTCTCGGCTACTACCGGCGCGCCCGCTCGCTCCACGCGGCCGCGCGGACGCTCGTCGCCGCCGGGCGCGGGTCCCTGCCCCGCTCCGTCGCCGGACTGCGCGCGCTTCCCGGCATCGGCGAGTACACCGCGGCCGCCATCGCCTCGATCGCGTTCGGGATCGCCGAGCCGGTGCTCGACGGCAACGTCGTCCGCGTGCTGGCGCGGCTGCTCGGCGAACGGGGCGAGCCGACCCGCGCGGCGGTCCGGCGCCGCCTGCTCGACGTCGCCCGCGCACTGCTCGATCCGGCGGCGCCGGGCGAGACCAACCAGGCGCTGATGGAACTCGGTGCGACGGTCTGCACGCCGCGCGCGCCGGACTGTCCCGCCTGCCCGTGGCGCGGACGATGCGTCGCGCGCCGGGACGGGCTGACCGGCGAGCTGCCCCGGCGGCCCGCGCGCCGCGCGAGCATCACCGTCGTCCGGGCCGCCGCGCGGGTCAGACGCCGTGACGGCAGGCTGCTGCTGGTCCGGATCCGCGACGGCCGCGCGAACGCCGGGCTGTGGGAGCTGCCGACGGCGACGCTGTTCCACGGCGAACGCGATCCCGGGCCCGCCCCGACCGGCAACGGCCGCGCGCTGGCCGGCGCCGCCCGCGAGGCCTGGCGCCGCGAGCTGGACCTGGCGCTCGAGACCGACGGCCGGGTCGCCGCGCGGTGCCAGCACGCGATCACCCACCACCGGATCACGGTGCACCTGTTCGAGGCCCGCTTCGCCGGCCGGTCCCCGCGACGGCGCGACCTGCTGTGGTGGGATCCCGCCACCGCCGCCCCGGGCCTGACGGCGGCGACCCGCAGGCTGCTCGCCGCTCCCGGACCGCCGGCGCGAGGCCGTCTGGACCGCGCACCTTCCGTCTGAGTCCTCCCGGAACCCGCGGGAACGACGGATCGTTCTATGCTGCGCCGCAGACGTGGAAGCCGGGCGTGCGCGAGAGGGGTCTTGCACCGGTCTTCGTCCCGGACGGACACGAGAGAGGAGCGAAGCAAATGACCGACGGACAATCGATGCCCCCCGCCGCCGCGACGGCCCCCCCTTCCCCGCCCTGGTCTCCGGGCCCGGAGCTTCCCCCCGGTCTGCTCGGCTGGATGACGTTCGTCGCGATCATGACGATCATCAGCGGCGTGCTGAGCATCCTGTCCTGCTTCGGCATCGTCAACGGCATCCTGATGCTCGTCGCCGGAATCGCCCTGCTCGGCGCCAAGGGAGCGCTGGCCGGAGCGCAGAGCTTCGACGCCCCGGTGGCGATGTTCTTCGGCAAGTTCAAGACGTTCCTGGTCGCCCTCGGCGTGACCTACATCCTCGGGATCGTCGTGTTCCTGCTGATCTCGCTGCTCTGGGGCGGCGCGATCCTGGCGGCGATCGCCAGCGGCGCGGCGAGCTGATCGAGCGGACGGTGGAGCGGCGTCGGACGAACGCGGCGCCGTCACCTGCCGGGCTAGCCGGCCGACGCCGCGGCGGCCGGCGCGGCCATCCTGACGCGGCCGCGGAACTCCCCCCCTTCGGCGACCGACAGCGCGGGGCGTCCGAGCGTCAGCTCGCCTCCGAAGGTGCCGCCGGGGGCGACGACGACGCTCTCGGCGACCTGCGCCTCGCCGTCGAACCGGCCG